>NZ_BMOF01000002.1 GCF_014646935.1 Calditerricola satsumensis
AGATTTCGATGTGAGTGATCCAGTCTCCCTTCGGTTAGATTTTAGCTGAGTGATTGCGTAATCCTAACGGATAACGGAGAAAGGAGGCAGCTCATGCGCGCCGTCGGCATCGTCGTGGAGTACAACCCCATGCACAATGGCCACGCCTACCACGTCGCCCGATCTCGCGACGTCACCGGCGCCGACGTGGTGGTCGCGGTGATGAGCGGCAACTTCCTGCAGCGCGGCGAGCCCGCCTTGGTGAACAAGTGGGCGCGGGCCGAGATGGCCCTTCGCCAGGGGGTCGACGTGGTGCTGGAACTGCCGGCCGTGTACGCCACCCAGAACGCCGAGCTCTTCGCGTGGGGGGCGATGGCTTGTCTGGAGGCCCTGGGCGGCATTGACACCGTCTGCTTCGGAAGCGAAAGCGGGGCGATCGATTGGATGCTCGAGCTGGCCGAGCGCCTGGCCGAGGAGCCGGAGGGCTTCCGCGCCCGCCTCCGCGAAGCCCTGGCCCAGGGGATGAGCTTTCCCAAAGCGTTCGGCCAGGCCGTCAACACCTGGCGGGCGGCACAGGGGCTCCCGCCGCTGCCCGTCGACCAGCCCAACAACATCCTCGGCCTGCACTACTGCCTCGCCCTGCGGCGGATGAACAGCGCCATCCGCCCCGTCACCATCCGCCGCGAGAAGGCGGGCTACCATGACGCGGCGCCAACGGACAAGCGCATCGCCAGCGCCACGGCCATCCGCCGGCTGTGGCTCGAGGCGGGCCGTCTCGACGCGGTGCGGCCCTACGTGCCGGAAACCACCTACGCCATCCTCCGGCGCGAAGAGGAGGCCGCTCGCGCGCCGATGCATTGGGAGCGGTTGTATCCGCTTCTTTTGCATCAGTTTGCGGTCCTGGAAGCGGACGAAATCGCCGCCATTGTCGACGTGGACGAGGGCCTGGAACACCGCCTCCTGCGCGCCGTTCGCACCGCGCCGTCCTTCGAGGCTTTCCTGCGCGCCGCCAAGACGAAGCGGTACACGTGGACGCGGCTGCAGCGGGCCCTTGTCCATCTGCTCCTCCGGCTGACGAAGGACCGCTTCCGCGCGCTCGACGTCCGCGCCGGCGTCCCCTACCTGCGCGTGCTCGGGTTTACCGCCCGCGGCCGGGAATTTTTGCGCCGGCGTAAGAAGCACCTTGCCGTGCCGCTGGTGACGCGCGCCAGCCAGCTCGACCACCCGCTGTTCGCCTTCGACCTGCGCGCGGCGCGGGTGTACGCCTTGGGGTACCCGCCGGAGGTCGCCGCCGCGGAATGGAACCGCGAGTTCCGACAGCCCCCGGTGCAGGTGTAGGGGATCACGCCCCTTCGTCCGGCCCTGCGTCCGTTTTCGGCGGCAGCGCCGCCAAGAAGCGCAACGCGTCGTCGATCGTCCGCACCGGCACGACGCGCAGCTTGCCGCCCAAGCGTGCGGCGGCCTCCCGGGCCACCTCGGCATTGGACCGTTCGCCCGGGGGCGCTTCGGCCGGGGCAAAAAAGATGTCCGCGCCGGCGCTCGCCGCCGCCCACACCTTTTGGTGCACCCCGCCAACAGGACCGACGCGGCCCGACTCGTCGATCGTGCCCGTTCCGGCGATGCGGTAACCCTTCGTCCAATCGCGCCCTTCCAGCTGGTTGAGGATTTCCAAGGCAAACATGAGGCCAGCCGAGGGCCCGCCAATGCCGCCCGCGTTCACCGTCACGCGGCGCGGCAGGGTGACGGACCGCTCGGTGGCCGGCACGATGCCCAGCCCTGCCCGCTGCGCCTCGCCCGGCTGATGCGGCAGGGCCTTCAGGCGGATGGAGACTTCCTGCGCGTTTCCCTCCCGTAGGAAGGCGACGCGGACCGTCTCGCCGACGCGGCGATCCTTGAGCGCCTCAAGCAGTTCCTCGCGCGTGTGCACCGGGCGGCCGCCTACGCGGACGATGACGTCGCCCGGTTCCAGCACGTCCGCCGCCGCGCCGGCGCGCAGCACCTCGAGCACGCGGACCCCGACAGCCCGCACCGTAACCGGCAGGCCGGCTTTGCGAAAGGCGACGATCTCGGCGTTTTCCTGCGACCGGCGCATCTCCTGCAGCTGGCGCTGGGTATACTCTTCCGGCGACTCGTGGGGGGCGAGGATCTGCTGTTTCGGGAGGGCGTCGTAAAACGGATGGAGGGCGGCAATGGCATACAGTGCCACGTTTCCCGGCATCATCGACACGGTGGTGAAGAGAAACGCGCCGTTGTCCGTCGCGCGGGCGCCCTCGACGCGCACCACGTTGTGCACGGGCTCGGCAAGGCCCGGCTTGGTGACGTAGTACGGCACGGGCACGAGCAGAAACGCCGCGACGGCCACCGCGATGCCCAGCCGCTTGAGCAGCGCCCGCACGTTCCCGCGGCTCATCGGGTGCCCTCCCATCGGCGCAGCTTCTCTTCGATCTCGTCGATCATCGCCCGCGCCGCCTTTTCGCCCTCGGCGATGATTTCGGCGATGTTGGTGAAGGCCGTGGAGCTGAACCGCCCCACGTCGGGGCGAATGACCACGTCCGCGTGCAGCACGCGGCTCTGGTTCACTTCCTTTTCCAGGATGTCGATCGTCTGCGCGATGACGTCAAAAATGGACTGGATGCGCGTCGAAAGCTGAAACGGCGTCACGTCAACGGCGATGATGAAATCGGCGCCCATGTCGCGCACGACATCGACGGGCAGGCGGTCGGTCACGGCGCCGTCCACATAGAGGCGCCCGTCAATGCGCTCGGGGACGAAGATGCCGGGGATCGACATGCTGGCGCGCACCGCCTGGTCGATGGGCCCCGTGCGAAACACCACCCGCTCGCCGCGCTCCAAGTCCGTGGCCACCACCGCCACCGGGAGGGACAAGTCCTCGAGGTTCTTGCCGTGGGTGAGGAGGCGAACGAGCTGCTTCACCTTTTCGCCGGCCACAAACCCCAACTTGGGCACGGTCATGTCCAGCCAATGCTTGCGGCGCAGCTGAATGGCGAGGCGCTCCAGCAAGGACAAGTTTAGGTCGTTGGCATACAGCACCCCCACCAGGCTGCCCATGCTGGAGCCGGCGATGCAGTGCGGCCGAATGCCCCGTTCCTCGAGAACCTTGAGGACGCCGATGTGCGCCATGCCCCGCGCGCCCCCGGCCCCCAGGGCCAAACCGATTTTCGCGTTCCCCACCGTCTTCACCTCGCGTGTCGCTCTCCTTGCAAAGGGTCTATTCGCGGACAGCCCCGCGTATGATGTGCGTGTAACAGCACGCGGACCTTCGTCGTGCGGGGAAGGAAGGTCGAGTATGCCCAAACGCTCACCGCTGCGAACCGGCCTGTTTGGTGGCTTGGTGCTCGTCGTCGCCGCTTGCCTGGTTGTCGCGCCCAAGCCCGCTCTCGAAGCGTCCCTGCGGGGGCTGACCATCTGGTGGGACATTGTCTTTCCCGCTTTGCTGCCGTTCTTGATCGTGTCGGAAGTGCTCGTCGCGTTCGGATTGGCCCACTTTTGCGGCGTGCTCCTCGAGCCGTTTATGCGACCGCTCTTCAACGTGCCGGGAACCGGCGCCCTCGTGCTGACGATGGGCTTTTCCTCCGGCTATCCCGTGTGCGCCAAAATGGCCACGCGCCTTGCCGAGGAGGGACTGCTCACCCGCTCGGAAGCGGAACGGCTGATCGCCTTCGCCACCACGGCCGACCCGTTGTTCATCGGCGGTGCCGTGGCCGTCGGCTTTCTCCACCACCCCGCCGCCGCCGGATTTCTCGCCGCCGTGCACTACGGAACCGCCCTCCTGATCGGCGTGGCGATGCGCTTTTACGATCGCCACGGCGCGCGGACGGTCTACCGCCCGCCCCAAGGAGGCTGGCTCCTCCTGCGCGCCCTCCGCGCCATGCACCAGGCGCGGGAGGCCGACCGGCGGCCCCTGGGGCAAGTGCTGGGCGACGCCGTCTGGTCGTCGCTGCAAACCCTGCTGATGATTGGCGGGTTTATCATCCTGTTTTCCGTGCTGCTCGACCTGCTCACCCGGTCCGGGGGCGCCGCGCTGCTGAGGGCGGCGCTCGCCCTCGTCTTGTCGCCCCTCGGGGTTCCGGCCGACCTCCTGCCGGCCTTTGTCGCCGGCACCTTCGAGGTAACCATGGGCACGCGCATCGCCTCCGAGGCCATGGCCACCGTGTCCACCCCGGCGGTCCTCGCGTCGGTCAGCGCCCTTCTGGCGTGGGGCGGCCTATCCATTCACGCCCAGGTGGCGAGCATCGTCAGCGCGATGGGTCTGCGCCTCAAGCCCTACCTGATCGCCCGCGTCGTGCACGCTGTCCTGTCCTGGCTGGTGGCGTGGTGGGTGAGTGCGCGCTGGCTGCCGCACGCCCTGCCGGTGTGGACCCCCATCGTGCCATGGGCGCCGCAAACGGGGCATCTGGCCGGTGGCTGGCTGCAATGGGGGAAAGCAACCCTTCTCTTCGCCTTGGCCCTCGCGCTGCTCGGCCTAGCGGCGTTCGTCGGCTCGCGGCCCTTTCGCCGCCTGCGCCGGCGCTGACGCCTCGGCGGCCAGCTCGGCGTACTTGCGGCGCAGGGCCTCCTCCACGATCGGCGGCACCAGGTCGTTCACCGGCCCGCCGAAGCGGGCCACCTCCTTCACGATGCTGGAGCTGAGGAACGAGTATTGGTTGTTCGTCATCATAAAAAAGGTTTCCACTTCGTCGTTCAATTTACGATTGATGGACGCCATCTGCATCTCGTACTCGAAATCGGAGACCGCCCGCAGCCCCTTGATGATCACCCGCGCCCCCTTCTGGCGCATGTAGTCCACGAGCAGTCCGTGGAAAAAGTCCACCTCAACGTTGGGAATGTCCTGCGTGACCGCCTTCAAGAGCTCCACCCGCTCTTCCACTGTAAACAGCGGCGTCTTGTTCCGATTGCGCAGCACGGCGACAATCACCTTGTCGAACACCTTGGCGCCCCGCTGAATGATGTCCAAATGGCCATAGGTGACGGGATCGAAACTGCCGGGATACACGGCAACGATCACGTCAACTCCCCCTTTTCCTCGTCTTCCTCACCGGAATTGCCGCAATGGTTTTTCTCCTTCTCCTCTTCGTAGCGAAACACGGACAGCGCCGTATCGCCGTAAAGGCTCGTTTTCACTTTCACGAACCGCCCGATGCGCGCCGGCAATTCCACCGATCGGTGGTGTTCGGCCGCCGCCACCGCGCCGTCCTTCACGATGCCGCGCGCGGCGGCCTCGGCCAGATCCTCGGCAATGCGCTGGTTGGCGTACGGCGGGTCAAGAAACAGCACGTCAAAGCGAACCCCGCGCCGCCCCAGTTCGACCAGGGCGCGGCGGGCGTCGGCTCTGTACACGTCCGCCTGCGCGGTGAGCCCCAGCGCCTCGAGGTTGGTGCGGATGACGCGAACGGCCCGCGGGTTTGCGTCGACAAAGACGACACGCTCCAGCCCGCGGCTGAGCCCCTCGATGCCCAGCGCGCCGGTTCCGGCGTACAGGTCGAGCCCCCAACCGCCGGAAAAGTACGGACCGATGATGTTGAAGAGGGCTTCCTTCACCCGGTCCGTCGTCGGCCGGGTGTCCGTCCCGGGAACGGACGCGAGGCGGCGTCCCTTCAAGCGCCCGGCAATGACGCGCATCATTGTCCCCCCTATGGTCGTCCGCTTCCATGGTAGCACAACGGTTTCGACAAAAAAAGAAAGCGCCGTTTCGGCGCGGGGCCCCTGCATGGGAAACCGGTCGTGCAAAAAAATGTGGAGGACGAGGTATAATCGTGGCGATTTCGGTCAAAGATAGGACCAGCAGCACCTCCCCGGGTGTTGCGAAACCGCGGAGAAGCTTACGTTTCCCCACTAAGCTCTTCCTCCGGTTTCTCCTCTCCCAAATGGCCCGCATCCTTTCCCCGGGATGCGGGACTTTTTTATGTCATGGGCACCTGACGGATCAGCTTGCCTTCGAGGCGCGCGAAGATGTCCTCCAGCGACGGGCCGGTTACGGTGATGCCGTGGTTTTTGAGGCCGACCACCGCGCGGGACGGGTCCGGCGCGCGACGGATGCACCTGGCCACTTCCTGCGCCAGTTCCCGCGTGCCGCACGGGTAATTGATCTCCGTCGACGGGATCCCCTCCATCCACGCGTGCACGTGGACGATGGCCCCCACCTCGGGGTTCTCCTGGTAGATCATCCAGTGCTCGATGGCGTCCACCGACACCCGCCGCGGCTCGATGTGCGGCGGCACGCTCAAGACGATGGCGTTGGCGGCTTCGTCGTAGCCCTTGACAAGGAGGATGTCGCGGCCGATCTCGCGCAAATCGGCCTTGTTGACGCCGCTGGCGCTCATCCAGAACGTCGTTTCGTCGCGCCGCGCGCTGAGGTTGCCGTAGCTGAGGCCGCCAATCCCGAACAGCCGCTTGACGTGGCGCAGGTCGCGGGGATCGAGCAGCTCCTCGAGCGGAAAGGGGGCCGGCAGCACGTCCCATGCCGCAAGCCGCCGGCCGGCTTCGCGCAGCGCAGCCGTCCGCTCATCCCCCTCCCACAGCTGGGGCGGCAGGTCCGGCTCAAACCGGTTGTCGATGACGAGCTGCGCCGTGGCAAGCGGCGCCAGGCGGGCCCATACCCGCTCCATGTACACCTCGGGGTCGGGGCACTCGCCGATCGGGTAGCACCCCTGCTCCAGTGTGATGAAATAGGTCTCCGGTCGGTTCTCCTCCGCCGTGAGCACGATGAGCAGATTGGAAAGCGAACGCACCAGCAGGGGATAGGCCGCCGTGAGCACATTGGCCGGGCGCCGGGAAAGCTCGACGACGCCCACCACAAAGGTGGCCTGGGCCTTGCGGCGATAGGGGCGCGGCGCGTCGGCGTCGAGAAAATGGACCACCAACTTGACCGCCTCGTCCTCCCCTTCCTTCAGCGGCTCCCATCCGTGTCGAACCAGCACCTGCTGCAGGAGATGGCCGAAGCGGGCCGTGCGGGCGCTGCTTTGGCGACCGAAAACGCGAAAGCGCATGAGGCGCCTCCCTCCTTTTTTCAACCCCATCCTATATGTATGGCGCCGTGGGCCGATCATGCCGGGTGGGGCCACCAATTCCACCGGCCCATCAGCTTCATCAGCGCCGGAACGAGGAGCAGCCGGATCAGCGTCGCGTCGATGGCCACCGCCGCGGCGATGCCGAACCCGATCTGCTTTACCGGCTGGATGCCGGCCAAGGCAAAGGAGCCGGTGATGGCGATGATGATGAGCGCCGCGCTCGTGATGATCCGCCCGCTCTTGGTCAGCCCTTCGACAATGGCCCGCTGGAGATTCCCCGTGTGCCGGTACGCTTCGCGAATGCGCGCCAGCAAAAAGACTTCGTAGTCCATCGACAGGCCAAAGGCGACGCACAAGATGAAGACGGGGATGGAGGCATCCAGAAACGGGTGCGGCTGGGCGCCGAGCCATTCCGCGCCCCATCCTTCCTGAAACACGGCCACCAGCAGGCCGAAGGTGGCCGCCACACTCAGAGCGTTGAGCAGAAGGCCCTTGAGGGCGAGCACCGGCGAAAAGGCCGCCATCAGCAGGACAAAGGTCAGCGTCAGTACCGCGGCGGCCACCGCCGGCGCGCGGGCCCTGATTTTTTGCAGGAAGTCGTGTTCGGCGGCCGTTTTTCCGCCAACCCACACGGCCAGTCCTTCCGGCGGGTCCAACGCCCGCAGGCGGCGCACCAAGTCGCCCGCCGCGTCGCTTTTCGGATCAAGATCGGTCAGGACGCGGACGGCGGTGACGCGATCGCCGACATGCTGGCGCCAGAGCTGCTGCCACGGCTCCGGCAGCCGTTCCGGGTCGCGCCAGATGCGGGCGTAGTCGGCCACGGTCCACGTGGGAACGACGCGCACGACGCTCTCCACCCCCACCACATGGGGCTGCCGCTCGATGGCGCGGAGGAGGCTGTCGAGCTTCTGGAGGGTACGGCGGTCCTGCACCGGCCGGTCCGTTTCCACCAGGATGTCAATCGGGTACAGGCGGGAGACGCCGAACACGCTCTCCATTCGCCCCAAGGCGTACTTCGACTCCGCCGCATCCGGCAGGGCGTCGCTGTCCAGGACACCGACGCGGAACGCACCGGCCCGCTCCACGGCCGGCCACAGGCACGCCATCACGAGGAGAAGGACCAGGATCGGGCGCCGCAGGACCAGGCGGGTCACGAAACCGATGACCCGCTCCCCGCCGCCGAACGGGGGGACGAGCCGCCAGCGATCGACGCGGTCGCCCATCCACACGAGGAGGGCCGGCAGCAGGGTGATGCCCGCCAGCACGGACAACGCCACCACCACGATGCCCCCCGTGGCGATGGAGGAAAACACCATCACGTCAAACCCGTAGGCGCACGCCAGACCGGCCGCCACCAAGAGGCCAGACGTCACCAGCGTACGCCCGGTGGCCGGCAGCGTGCGCCGGACGGCGTTTGGGACGGAGAACCCGCGCCGGCGCTCCTCGCGAAAGCGGCTGGTGACGAGCAGCGCGTAGTCGATCCCGACGGCCAGCCCGAGCATGGTCACCACGTTCAGCGTGAACACGGACAGGTCGACGCGCTGGGCCACCAGCCCCAACAGGGCGAGTGCCGCCGTCACGCTGGCCAGCCCCACGGCGACGGGCAAAAACGCCGCCCCTACGCTGCCAAAGGCCACAAGGAGCACGAGGAGCGCCAGCGGCACGCCGACCAGTTCCGCCCGCGCGAGGTCGGCCTGGCTGAGGGCGGCGATGTCGCGGTCGACGGCGGCCGTCCCCGTCACGTAGCCGGGGACGCCGCTTTCCTTCGCCAGCGCGCGCAGCGCCGGCACGAGATCCTGGGCCCGCTCGTCGTCCACGTCGAGGCGCACCGTGAGCACCGCCACGCCCCGCTCAGCCCCTTCCCGCGGCGGTGGCATGAGCGCCACCTCGCGCACCGCGGGCAGCGCGGCGATTTTCGCCCGCAGGCCCTCCGCCGCGCGCAAAAGCCGGGCTTCCGCGGCCGCGCCGTCTCCCCTGGCCTCCAAGAAGACAAACAGCGCCGAGGCCGGGTGGCCGAGCCGCTCCCGCAGCTGCTCGGCCACGTAGTGCGACGGGCTCGAGGCGTCAACAAAGCCCGTCCCCTTAAGGCGTTCGGGGAGCTGAGCCGCGTAGGGCACGCTCCACACCAAAGCTGCCAGCCATGCCAACACGATAGCTTTTGGCCATCGGCACGTAAGCCGGGCAAGCGCCTGCCAGACGTCCACGCCCCTTGTCACCCCCGTCCCACCGTTCATGGTCCATCTTTATGAGCCTGCCGCCTGGGCCATGCAAGGGGGAACAGGAAAAGCCTCGCGGGGAACGGCAACGCAGCGATGGCCGACAGAAAAAAAGCCGCCGTAAGCCGGCAGCGCCTGCACACCTTCCGCATGAAGCGACGATCGCGTTTACCCCGCTCTGTCCTCGCGCGACGGGGGTTCGACCCCGCACATCATCTCCCGTGTCACCTGAAGAAACGCGCGCAGGGCCGGCGACAGCCACTTGTCCTTGTGCCACGCCAGTTGCGTGACGACCGACAAGTCGAGGCCGCACCACGGCAACGCGACCAGCTGGCCGCCGGACACTTCCTCCGCCACCGCCACGGCGGGAAGCACGGCCACGCCCATCCCCGCCATGGCGCACTGCTTGATCGCCTCGACGCCGCCAAACTCGAGGACGACGCCCGGCCGAGCCCCCGCCGCGGCGAGGGCCCGCTCGAACCGCGCCCGGTACCCGCCCCGCCCCTCGGTGACGAGCAGCGTCTCGCGATGGCCGCACGGGCTTCATCGGCCGGCTTCAGGATGCGCTCGGCATAGCCGAGCAGAAGGCGACCGGATTCCGACAGCACCACGCGCTTCCCCAATCGCTCAAACAGGCGCACGCCCAGCTCCCGTTCAAGGGCCTGGATCTGGGCGGTGACGCTCGATTGGGCGTGGCTGACGCAGCCCATGGCTTCCTCCCATCGAAGGATTCGATCATTTTATATAGAAAGAATCGTCTTGCTCTATTTTATCACCCGTCGTAAGATGAGGGCGCAGACAGGAAAGGAGGGACACTCGTGGCCATGCATTCAAAGGGGGATGCACGTCGAGAAACCCCGCTCGGCCGCGTGCACGGCGTCGCGCTGTATGTCGGTTCCGTCCTGGGTTCGGGCATTTTGCTCCTTCCCGCTCTCGTCGCGGAACGGGCCGGACCCGCCTCGCTTCTGGCATGGGGGCTTATGAGCGTGGCGATCCTGCCCCTGGCCCTAACCATGGCCCTCCTGGCCGCGCGCTACCCGGGTGGTGGCGGCGTGGCCGCTTTCGCCCGGAAAGCGTTCGGCCCCGCGGCAGGTGCGGCGACGGGCTGGCTGTTTCTGTTGGCCACGCCCATCGGCGGTCCCCTTGCCGCGTGGATCGGCGCCGCCTACGCGACGGCGGCGTTCGGCCTTCCCCCGAACGCCGCCGTGGGACTGACCGCGGCCATTCTCCTCGTTGCGTTCATCGCCAACCTGCTGGGCTTCAAAGGGGCCGGCGGGCTGCAGGTAGCCGTCGTCGGCGGCATCGCGGCGATTCTCCTGCTCGCCCTGTTGGCCGCGCTCCCCCACCTCGACCCGCGCCAATTCACGCCCTTCGCCCCGCACGGCTGGATCGGCGTCGGTCAGGCGATGGCGCTCACCTTCTGGTGTTTCGTGGGGTGGGAAGCCGTCACGCACCTGTCCGGCGGGTTCCGCAACCCGCGGCGCGATCTGGTCCCGGCGGTGCTGTGGGCTGCAGCCATCATTGGCGTCCTGTACCTCGGCACGGCGCTCGTCACGGTGGGGACGGGCAGCTACGGACCGGGGAAGACGGAAGCTGGCCTGGTACAGGTGGCACAAGTCGCCCTCGGACCGGCCGCCGGATGGCTGATCGGAATCGTGGCCCTCTTCTGCGCCACGGCCACGGTCAACGCCTACGCCGGCGCCGCCGCCCACCTCGCCCGAGCTCTTGCCGAAAGCAACGCAGCCCCGCGCATTCTGGCGCGCTCGTTTGCTCGTCGCGACGTGCCGATCGGCGGCCTGCTTGCGCTCCTGGCAGGATGGGCCGTGGTGTTCGTCCTGCTGGTCGCCGACCCCGAGGCAATCCGCCGCCTCATCGCTCTCCCCACGGCCAACTACCTCGCCCTTTATCTCCTCGGCGCCGCGGCAGGAATCCGCCTGGCCGAGCGGCGCGCCGAACGGGGACTGGCCGCCGCGGCGCTGGCTACGTGCGCACTGGTGTTTCCCTTTTTGGGATGGAGCGGGCTCTACCCCGCTTCCATCGTCGCGAGCGTTTTCGCTGCGCGGCGATGGCTCGGCCCATCCGCGCGGCATCGGCACCGCCCGCCTGCCGCCGCGTTTCGCCGCTGAGGTGACGGCGTCCGCGGCCGTTTTCGGGAGGGAGCCGGTTCCGATGCGGTCACGGTCGTCACCGGTGCCGGTCCTTGTAGATCTCCCGCATCACGTGGCGGAGCTCGGGCAAGATGAGACGCGTCATGGCTAGGCGCACCGCGCCCGATGAGCCGGGCATGGAAAAGACGGCGGTCTCCCCGCAGACGCCGGCGATGGCCCGGCTCAACATCGCCGCCGCGCCGATCTCCTCGTAGCTGAGCAGGCGGAAGATCTCGCCAAAGCCAGGCATCTCCTTGTCCAGAAGGTCGCGCACCGCCTCGTAGGTGGTGTCCCGCAGGGCGATGCCCGTTCCCCCGTTCAGGAGGACGGCTTCCACGTCGTCACGCGCCACCGCCTCGCGTACCACGCGCGTGATCCGGTCATACTCGTCCTGGACGATGCGGTAGTCGACGACCACGTAGCCGTGTTCCCGGAGCAGCTCCATCATCAGCCGGCCGCTCTTGTCCGTCTCCGGCGTACGCGTGTCGGATACGGTGACGACCATGCAGCGCACGGTTTCGGGCGCTTCGCGGCGATGCGCGTCGACGGACATCGGCTCTCTGGCCATCGTTTCGTCCCCCTTTCCCTTCGCTGCGGATTAGTATGTCATGCATGCGGCGATGAGCAGGCCGATCGACAGGGAGATGAAAAAGAGAAACAGGGCCACGGCCTTGTTGTCGTTCTCCAGGCTTTCCTGGATGCGAAACCGCGGGGTCACCCACTCGGCGGCAAAGAAAAAGAGAATCTGCGCCGAAATGCCGATGGCGCCCCAGATGAGCATGTCGAGGAGGCCGACGGAGTTGGCGATGGCACCGGCCAACACGAGGGACAGGCCGATCAGCTTGCCGCCGAAGACGATGGCCACGGAAACGTTCCCCTTGGCGATGAGCTCCATTTCCCGGTACCGCGTCACGTACACAAAGAGCAGCGCGCCGACCAAAAGGAGCAGAAAGCCAAACGAGACGAACTGGAGAAAGTTGAACACATAGTACGTCATCGTTCATCCCCGCCTTTTGACAAAATCCCGATCGGCAAGAAATAGGACAGGTCGTCGGTAATCGGCGGCCCGGCGCGAAGGCCGACGGCCGAGGCCTCGCCGTACAGGAGAAAGCAGCAGACCAAAAGCGATACCTCCTCGGGGCCGCTTGCGGTGGGCACAACCGCCCGCGGTAGCGGAACGTACTGCTGGTAGACCGGCACCGAGGCCCGGTACGATTGCTTCGGGCTGGCGTCGATCGGCACGCCGCGCTCGTCAAAAATGACCACTGTGTCCCCCTCTCGCCCAAAGGCCGGCTTTCGCACGTACCACACGCCGCGCGCCCGCAGAACGTCGGGCTCCAGATACGTGGGCAAAACGTGCTGCGCGATCCATTCGTGCTCCTCGTCCGTAAAATAGGGGCTTTTCGCCTCGTGCAGCCCCCACACCACCACCTGCACCGCCTTCGACTGGAGCAAAAAGGCCGACGGCGGATTGAGGAGCGCCACCTTCTTTCGCCGCACGTGCTCCAGGAGCAGCGCGCCGATGGGCGCGCCCGTGTCGGGATCGACATCCGCAGCCAAATGCTCCAGCGGATACGTCTGGCGATACAGCACGTCGATCTTGCGCCCGGCGTGGTCGTAGAGCCCGCTTCCGTCGATGGCCAGCTCGTCGAGGGGGGTAAACGAGGCGTTCACGAGGCCGGAAACCTCTTTCAGGTACAGGGTGGTGTGGTAGTCTTCCGGATGGTCGGCGTGGGCGGTGAACACGACATGGGCCTCGTCCCGATCGACGCCCAGATCGGCGCAGCTTTCGGCAACGGCGGCGCGCACGGCCCGCCGCAGGTGTTCTTCAAGACCCTTGTTGGGATCCTCCAGCCCGAAGGCGCGCGCCACGCGGCCGTTGACAAAGAAGAGCTCCTTGATGAACGTCGGCGTGTCGGCGTTGAGTTCCAGGAGTTTGATCCCGCTGTCGGTGACGGCCAAATCCAGACGACAAATGACCGCATCGGCCGACAGCGGCTTGCGCCGAACGACGCGGAAGGTTTGCGGCGGCAAACCGAGCTGCGCAAGAACCTCATCGGGCGCGCGACGGAGGAGGGCTGCCGTCTTGGCAAAAATGCGGGCGATGCGCACCGCCGCCTCGCGCACCGCCGTCACCCACGCCTCGGTCACGGGGTAGGCCGCGGCAAGGGCGTACTCCTTTCCATACAAGCAGTCCCAAAATCCCTCGCGCAAGGGGCCGTAAATCCGCTCGCGCAATTCCGGGTACGCCATCGTCAACCTCCCAGCGAATACGGCGAACTGTACCCGAACCCTTTTTTCTTCTTGTCGACGTCGATGTCCAGCACGCCGTCGCCATCCCCTTCCGCCCCTTCCTCATCCTCCGCCGGCTCCTCTTGCGTGGCCAGGATGGTACATCCGCCGACGGCCAGGAAGAGGAGCAGGCCGATCAGCGCGGCCGTTTTCTTCGCCTCTTTTTCCATCAAACCCCTCCTTCCCCCGTTCGGCAATCCCCACCAATGCGCTTGATCCGCACCGGATCGGGCGGTGCGCGAAACCCGGCGCGCCGGGCGCGCCAAACCCCCGCGTCGGGACCAAAGACGCGACGATCCAATGACTGGCCCCTCGGACAGTCGTTGTATACTGGCAGCAGGAGGTGACGGGCCGTGGTGCGCGTGGAATACCGCTGCGCCAAAACCGACACCTTGCTGTTCGCCTGCGACGGCCTTGACGAACCCCTCGCCGCCGTGCGCCTGTGCTGCCACTATTTCGTCAAGCACGGCCGCGTGTACGAAGTGAAGTGGCGCGAACAAGACGGCACGGCCTACGTCTTGTACGTCGAAGAACGGCCGGACGAGAAAGCCGGCGTCTATCCCCCGCCCCTTTCCCTTTCCGGCGGCTTCGGGCTGGAAGTGCGCGCGTTTGACGAAGCGCGCGATACCTATCCCCTTCTTACCTATGCGGAATTTTCCGCGGCCGAGCCGCTTTTGCTCCAGCTCCTCGCCGACGTGGTGGAAATCGGCGGCGTATACTGGGAAAAATCGTCGATCGAATTAGACGAAGACCGGCAAACCCTGGTCCTTTACGTCAAAAAAATCGCCGAATCACCTTTTCGCCCTTGAGAGTCCATTTTCCTTTCGATTTTTCCTATTGATCGCCGAAACGGTGAAGAACGACAAAAAGAGGGGTTCCCTGACGAGCATCCGTTCGCCACGGGAACCCCGATCGTGCCGCGAGGGGCGCGGGCGGGTTTATTCGCATCCGTCCCGCCCGCATGCAAGTCCGGACGCATCCCCGCCCTTCGCTTGCGCTTCCGCTTCGGCGATGGCCCTCTCCAGCGTCTCCTTGCTCTGCAGGCCGACGAAGACGCGCGGGCCAATGACGAAGGTGGGCACGGCGGTGATGCCCATCTCCTCGACGGCATGGCGCAAAGCCGCTTGGTGAACTTCCCGGTAGGTACGCGCCTCGAGGGCGGCGCGAAACGCATCCGCGTCCAATCCCACATCGCGCGCCAGTTCCGTGAGCACGTCGAGATCGCCGATGTCCTTCCCTTCTTGGAAAAAGGCGACAAAGACCCGGTGATGGTAGGCGTTGCCCTTCCCGTGCTCCTTGGCGAAGTGGTACCCCTCAAAGGCCAGGTGCGTATGGGGCTGGGGAGAAATCGGCGGAAGTTCGATCTCGAGGCCCAAGCGCTTTGCCAGCGGCTTGACCGACTGCGCCCACACCCGCTGCATGTATTCCGATTCCGGGCGCAGCGTCGGTGTCGGGTAGGGACGCAATTCAAACGGCATCCACTCGACCTGCACATCTTTCCCTTTCACGGCTTCGTTCAGCGGAACCTCCGCCAAAAAGCAATACGGTCAGACGAAATCGGAATAGACGCGCACGACGACCGACATGCTTTCGCCTCGCTTTCGTTGCCATTTAGGTAAGGTAAGAGTTAAATTTTTCTATTTTCGTTTTGCGTCAATCCTTTTGCATAATGAAGATGAGAAGGGCAGAGTTTCCGCTCTGCCCTTCCCCCTATCCTCTTCCGGTTTGTTCTCCTGTGATTGGGCTGGTTCCCCTTCGCCAGCCCCTTTTTTCTTTCTTGCGCTTTGATCATAACATTCTTTGTTCACGTTCATCAAGGTTCTTGCGCGGCAGTGAGAAAGTTTCCCCCTTCCATTCTCATTTCGTGTTGTCCGTCGACACCGCCACCGGAACCATCGTGCGGCCCGTGCCATAGTCCACCACAAGGAACGCCGCGTACTGCGTGCGCTTGCCCTTGGGCACCTTCACCGTCGCCACGGCCTGCCAGGTGCCGTCCGGCGGAATCGCGGCCGGGCCGCGGCTGTTCACCTCGATGGTCGTGTTCGGATCGGCATCGCTCGCGTTGACGACCGCCTTCCGGTATTCGATCTCGGCGTAGCCCGACGGCGTGGCGAAGTTGTCGATCAGCACCGTGTAGGTGCCCGGAGGCAGGCTGGTCACCCGGATCGCCTCGTCGGCGTCCCCGTCGGCGTCGTAGGCGATCACCTCCCCGGCTTCGTTCAGCAGGTAGAGATCGTAGTCATCGCCGTCCGGGTTCGTGCGCGAGCGGATGGACGCCTCGAACACGACGTTGGGGTTGTCCGGCGTCACGGTAAAGGTGTCGAAGAAGGCGTCAAAGTGTTCCGGGTCGCGCTGGTCAAACACCAGCACCTGTTTAACCGACCGGTCGACGGACAGGTCCACGAGGCCCGTGCCCCACACGCGGGCTTCGGTCAATACGCGCCCCGTGCGGTTGACAAAGGTGAAGGTTTCGCTCTTCTTGGCACCCGGGGGAACGGCCAGCGTCCACTGGTCGGGCTCGGCGATGACGCCGTGCAACTGGACATCGAGGACGTAGTGCCCTTCCGCCAGCCGGTACGCCGCACTGGCCTGCCCGTGGCTGGCGTACACGTCCACCTCCCACACCCCTGGCTGAGGATGGGGGATCTCCACGGTGCGCACGAGATCGGCGGACCCCAGCCCCGCATACGGCGCATCGCGATACAACAGGCCGTCCGGGGTGTAGACCATCGGCTTTAGGCGGCCAAGCGGGTTGCCCGTCGCGTCCTGCGCCACCTTCAAGGTGATGACCGCTTTCTCCACGCCGTGCGGCACGCGGAAGAAGTACCGCTTGGATTTGGCCGTCGGCACGCGGGCCTCGTCGACAAAGGCGTAGCGGGTGCCCGCATCAAGGGCCACGGGCACGGCGATGGACACCGGGATGACCAGGTCCACCACCCCGTCGCCGTCATCCAGGCGAATCACCGCGCTGTGGAAGCCCGGGGCCAGCCGCTCCGTGTCCAGGACCACGGGCAGCGCCGCCCTCGGTCGCTTCTTGCCGCGTTCAGCGGGGATCGTCACCGCCTTTGGCACCTTCACCCACGGCGCGTCAACCGACACCCGCAGCGTGACGGCGCGCGGCTCCTCACTGTGCAGCGAGACGGTTACCATGCGCGGCGCCTCGCCGTTGCGAACGTAGATGCCGCGGGCAACGGGCAGCTTCTCGGCATACGGCACCTCGGCGGTAACGCGCTTGGGAGCATGGCCGCGGTGGGCCTTCAGGTACGCCCATGCCGCCGACACGTCGATGAGGCCGCCGCCCTGATCGGCCGGCTGGTACCCGGGTATGGGCCGTGCCGATGCCTGCACCGCCCGCGCAAGGAAAGCCGGATCGATGCGCCCGCCGGCGGGCACCAACCCTTCGGCGCGGGCCGCTTGGGTCAAGAGGGCCAGAATGCCGGCCGTGTGCGGCGACGACATGCTCGTCCCCTGATACACGCGGTACGGCACACCGTCCATCCACGTCGGCACGCTGGAGTAGGCCGAACCGGGCGCCACGAGGGTCGGCTTGAGCCAGCCGTCCTCCCGCGGCCCGACCGAGGAGAAGTACCAGAGCATCTCGCCGGGAATGTCCACGCCGTAGTTGGCGCGCCACGTGTCGGCGGAGATGTACGCCCCCGACGTGACGGCCGACGTGGTGTCTCCCGGCGCGCCGATCGTGTTGATGCCCGGTCCGCTGTTGCCGGCGGAGATGGCGAACACCGTGCCGTAGGTCTGGCTCAACCAGTCGGCCACCAGCGCCTCGAGGTTGGAGCCGTCGTTGATGTCCGGCGACGACCCGAGGCTCATGTTGACCACGTCCGCGCCGTGTTGGGCGGCGTAGATCATCCCCTCCACGATGTGCGACAGCGCCCCGCCAACGTTGGATCCCAGCACCTTGATGGCCATCACCTGGGCGTCCGGCGCCACGCCGGAGAGCCCCGTCTCGGCGCTGTGCCCCGCGGCGATGCCGGCGACATGGGTCCCGTGGGAGTGGCCGTCAAATCCGATATTGACGCCGACGACAGCCCCGTCCGCGTCGGTAAGCACGCGGGTGAAGACGAACTGGACGCGCTGCGCCGGTTTGCCGGGCTTCGACGGGAAAGCGGCCACGGAACGCTTTCCGCCGGCAACCCCTTCCCGATAAGGCACGAGCAGCGTCTCGTCCGTCACGTCGCCGTTCTGGTTCGTGTCCACCGCCACCGTCTCAGGCCGCCCGTCCCCGTCGGCGTCGGCCAGGAGAACGGCATAGCGGTCCTTCTTGTCGCCGTCGAGGTTGAAGTCGAAGCCCGTGTTCGACCCTTCCGCATACCCGAACAGCCGCTCGTTGGGCAGGATGCCTTCATAGAGCTCGCCAACGTAAACGGTGCGGCCGTCCCACGCCTCCGGCACGCGAACCGCCTGTTCGCCGACGATGACCGTTGCCCCCTCCGCCGTCGCCGGCTTCACGGTCACGTTCCCTTCCGTGGTGAAGTCCTGCCAGTCGACGATCTTAATCCGCCCGTCCGCCGTGGCGCGCAGCATTTCATGATCCGGGTCGACGCCCGTGTCGAGGATGGCGATGGTGACGCCCTTGCCGGTGTAGCCCGTCTGCGCGCGGAAGGCCGTCACGTTCGTGTCGTCGAGGGTGGTGGCCAGCTGCGGGCGCGCCTCGCCGCTTAGCCCCGGCGTTTCCGGGTCGGCCAGCTCGCGCGGGTCGAGCGTGTAGATCTTGTCCACCGAAATCTGCAGAATCCCGGGAATGTTCAGAAGTTTTTCGGCCCGATCAGCGCCTACGGTCACGACATACACGCCCGGTTTCATTTTCTGCACCACGCGAACGCCGGCCTTCACCAGTTCGCCGGTCAGCTCGCGCCCGTCGGTGTACAGCACGAGGCGGATGCTGGCCGGACCGGCCCCGAGCGCTTTGTCGCGCTCCGCCCGCTTGGCCTCCTGAATGGCGCGATACAGCTGGACTTTGGTCGCGGTGCGCGATTCCGCCTTCGACGGGACAGCCGCACCGTCCTCCCCGACGGGTGGCGCCGCGAGGGTACCCAACGGCGCCGACACGGCCACGCACGCCGCCACTAGCGCGCAGGCCCAACGGCGTTTCGTCATGCGTAATCCCCCGTTTCCCCGTGGCGTTTGTGTTTGGACCCGGCCCGAACTCGCGTGGCTCCCCCCTTTCCCCAAGCCGGATCATTGTTTCTATTCGATGGAGATTTTGGAATTCCTGCTTTTCGAACAAAGCAGGGCAGCCTGGTTCAATCGAGCTTCACGCCCTCCAGCACCCCTTCCCGTTCCAGGTAAGCGCGCAAGGCGGCATACTCCGGCGCCGTCCAGAAGGCGGGACGGTTGACGAGGTCGGCCGCATCGATCCGCGCAGCATCCAGCAGGTCGGCGTCGCGGGAGAGGTCGGCCACCTTGAAGTCGGGGAGCCCGCTCTGGCGCGTGCCGAAGAGGTCGCCTGGGCCGCGCAGCTCGAGGTCGCGGCGGGCCAGCTCGAAGCCGTCGGTCGTCTCCGTCATGATGCGCATCCGTTCGCGGCCCACTTCCGACTTGGGATCGGCGACGAGGATGCAGTACCCCTGGTGTTCCCCGCGCCCCACGCGGCCGCGCAGCTGGTGCAGCTGGGCCAGTCCGAAGCGCTCGGCGTCGTAGATCACCATCACCGTGGCGTTGGGCACGTTGACGCCCACCTCCACCACCGTCGTCGAGACGAGGACGCGCGCCTCGCCGCGGGCAAACCGGCGCATGACCGCGTCCTTCTCCGCGCCCGGCAGGCGGCCGTGCAACAGGGCCACGGGAAAGCCGCGCGGCTCAAAGCGCGCGCGAAGCCGCTCGTACCAATCGACGGCGTTTTCGAGGTCCAGCTTTTCCGACTCCTCGATGAGCGGGCAGATGAAATAGGCCTGGCGTCCGGCGGCCAGCTCCTTTTCGACGAAGGCGAGGACGCGTTCCATGAGCGCCTCCTTCACCCAATAGGTCTTCACCGGCTTGCGCCCCGCCGGCAGCTCGTCCATCACCGACACGTCCATGTCCCCGAAGACGGCAAGGGCCAGCGTGCGCGGAATGGGCGTCGCCGTCATGAACAGGGCGTCGGGGTTAAGCCCCTTTTGCCGCAGGATGCGCCGCTGCTCGACGCCAAAGCGGTGCTGCTCGTCGGTGATGACGAGGCCGAGGCGGCGAAACTGGACGTCCTCCTGGATCAGGGCGTGCGTCCCGACCACCACGTCGATGAGGCCCATGGCCAGACCGTCCAAAACTTCGCGCCGCTCGCGAGCCGTGGCCCGACCGGTGAGCAGGGCCACCTGCACGCCGTGCGGGGCCAGAAGGCGCTCCAGCGTGTCGCGGTGCTGCTCGGCGAGGATCTCCGTCGGCACCATCAGCGCGCCCTGGTACCCGGCGCGGACGACGGAAAAGAGGGCCACGGCGGCCACCACCGTCTTCCCTGAGCCGACGTCCCCCTGCAGGAGGCGGTTCATCGCGTACGGGGCTTCCAGGTCGTTCAGGATCTCGGCGATGACGCGCTTTTGCGCGCCAGTGAGGGGAAAGGGCAGCTGGCGCACAAAGGCCCGCACCGCCTCGCGCGGGACGGACTTTGCCTCGCCCGGCGCGTTGCGGCGCGTGGTGTAGCGGTAGGCCTGCATCTTCAGCTGGAAAAAAAACAGCTCCTCGTAGGCGAAGCGCTGGCGGGCGCGCTCGCCCTCGGCGGCATTGCGGGGAAAGTGCATGCACCGAAGCGCGTCAGCATAGGGCAGGAGCCTGCGGCGGGCCACCACTTCGGCCGGCAGCGGGTCGACGAGGTGCGGGCCAAAGGCGGCGAGGGCCGCGGCCACGGCCTGGCGCACGAGGGCGACGGGCACGCCCTCGCGCACCGAGTAAACGGGCACGAGCCCCTCGGCGTGGCCCTTGCCCGGCCAACGGTAGGCATCGACGGTGATCTGCGCCCGGTAGCGGTCCCATTTGCCGCTGAGGAGGATCCGCTTGCCCGGGGCCAGCTGCTTGGCCAGATACGGCCGGTTGAAGACCACCGCCGTGGCCAACACCGGTCCGACAAACACGCGAAAGGCGAGGCGCGACTTCTTCTTCCCGTAGGTCCGCAGCACCGGTTCGCCCCACACCTCGCCCTCGACGGTCACCCGCTCGCCGTGGTCGGCCGTGGTCAGGTCGCGCACGCGCCAGTCGTCGTAGCGGTAGGGAAAATAGGAGAGAAGGTCGCCGACGGTGGCGATACCGAGGGTGGCGAGCAGGCGGGCGCGCTCCTCCCCCACGCCGGGGACGGCCGTCACGGGCAGCTCGAGAACGCGGGTGTCGTACCCCATCGTTTGGCCTCCCTCGCCTTGTCTCCGCATCACTCACCGGGCGGTTGCGGCTCGATCGCCGGGGCCCGGCCGAAAATCTTCGCCGCCAGGGCCCGCCCCGTCGGGGTGGCCGCCAGCCCGCCCAGGGCCGTCTCCTTCAGCGCCCGCGGCATGCTGGCGCCGATGCGGTACATCGCCTCGATCACCTCATCGGGCGGAATGACGCTCGTCACGCCGGCCAGGGCCAAGTCGGCGGCGACGAGGGCGACGGCCGCCCCCATGGCGTTCCGCTTGACGCACGGCGCCTCCACCAGCCCGGCAACGGGATCGCACACCAGACCGAGGAGATTTTTCAACGCGATGGCCACCGCTTCGCCCGACTGGCGCGGCGTGCCGCCGGCCATCTCCACAATGGCCGCCGCCGCCATCGCCGTGGCCGAACCCACCTCCGCCTGGCAGCCCCCGGTGGCCCCGGCGATAAAGGCGTTGTTGGCGATGATGTAGCCGATGGCCCCGGCCGTGAACAGGAAGCGGATCTGCTGCTCGCGCGTCGCCTCCAGCTTTTCCGAGAGGGCAAACAGCGTCCCCGGCACGACGCCGGCAGCGCCGGCCGTCGGCGTGGCCACGATCGTGCCCATGGCCGCGTTCACTTCGTTGACCGCCATCGCCTTGGACACGGCGTCGAGCACCGTGTGGCCGGACAAGAAGGTTCCCCGGGCCAGGTATTCCTGCACCTTCTTCGCCGCGCCGCCCGACAGGCCGCTGCGCGAGCGAATGTCCTCGGTGATGCCGCGCCGGACAGCCTGTTCCATCACCTCGAGGTTTTGGGCCATCTGGCGCCAAATCTCCTCGCGGCTGCGCCCGGAGACGGCCATTTCCGCCTCGATCATCACCTCGGAGATCGGTTTTTGTTCCCGTTCGCACCGTTCCACCAGTTCCTTTATGCTCCGAAAGTGGGCCATGGTCCCCGCTCCTTTGCCTGTCCCTTAAACCGGGTGAACGTAATTGGCCGCGAGCACATGCGGGATGGCCGCAATCTCCCGGATGACGTCCTCGGGGAGCGCTTGATCGGTCTCGATGACCATCAGCGCTTCGCGCCCGCGCTCGCGGCGCGCCACTTCCATGTGCCCGATGTTGATGGCGTGCTTGGCCAGCACATTCGACACCGCGGCGATCATCCCGTATCGGTCCTCATGAAGCACCAAAAGCGCCGGGTGGTTGCCAGAAAGCTTCAGGGCAAACCCGTTCAGCTCGACGATCTCAATCTTGCCGCCGCCGATGGAGATCCCAACCAGTTCCAGGCTCCCCTTTTCGTCGCGCAGGAGCACGCGAGCGGTGTTGGGGTGGGGCGCCTCCTCGTCGGACAGGCGGAACTCCACCCGAATGCCGTGTTCGGCTGCGATCTCGAGCGCCTGCGGAATGCGCGGATCAAACGTATCGAAATCGAGGATGCCTCCGACGATGGCCACGTCGGTGCCGTGCCCGCGGTAGGTTTGGGCGAAGGACCCGTAAAAGGTGATGACGGCCTCCTTCGGCTCGCGGCCGAACAGCGCGCGCGCCGTGCGGCCGATGCGGGCAGCACCCGCGGTATGGGAGCTGGACGGCCCGATCATGATCGGGCCGATGATGTCAAACACGGAACGGTATTTCATCCACGCTGCCTCCCCCTGTGGGCAACCCGTTCAACCGCATTCCCGTTTGTCCTTAGCCGTTTAACGGCGTAAGCGCTTCCGCTCTTCCTTCTTTCATTTTATCCGGTCACCAGCGAGACGGCGAGGGTGCCAGGACCCACGTGGGCGCCGACCACCGGCCCGATCTCCGCCACGTCGACGGCCCCCTCAACGCGAAACATCGCCTGGACCCGTTCCCGAAGCGCCGCCGCTTCCTCCGGCACGGCGGCGTAGAGCACCGCCGCGCGCACCGGCCGGTCGCCGACGCGCTCCGCCAGCAGGGCAAAGAGGCAGTCGAGGGCCTTTTTCTTCCCGCGCACCTTGTCGGCAACGCCGATCTCGCCCTCTTCCAGCGTAAGCAGGGGCTTCACCTGCAACAGGCTGCCCACCAGCGCGGCGGCGCGTCCAATGCGCCCGCCCTTGTGCAGGTACTCGAGGGTGTCCACCAAAAAAAAGACGTGCGTGTTCGCGCGAAGGCGGTCCACCAACGCGATGCATTCGTCCGCCGCTGCCCCGCCCCGGGCCGCTTCCGCCACGCGCCGCACGATGTACCCCATCGGATACGCCGTCAGCTTCGTATCGACAACGATGACCTCGGCTCGGTCGGCCACCAGCTGCTTGGCCACCGCTGCCGCCTGCAACGTGCCGCTGAAGCGGGCCGACAGGTGGAGGGAGAGAATCGTCGGCCGCGTCTCGCCGGCGCTGGCGATGATCCGCTCGTACACGGCCACAAACTCGTGCGGCGACGGCTGGGACGTCGTCGCCGGGACACCGGCTTGCCGCATCCGCTCGTAAAAGGCTGCCGGTGTGATGTCCACCCCGTCGCGGTAGCTTTCGCCGCCGATGCGCACCACGAGCGGCACCACGGCTATGCCGAGGCGCTCGGCCGTCTCCGGCGGGAGATCCGCCGTGCTGTCCGTCACCACGTACACCCCATCCGCCATCGCCTCCTGTCGGATTCCTGTCGCTTTCGCGGTCTTGATAGCGTCTGGCTCACTCCACAGAAAAGATAAAGGAATAGACCGGTTGCCCGCCGCGGTGGGCCTCCACTTCCAGCTCCGGCCACGCCGCGGCGATGGCGGAAACCACGTCCTCCACCGTTTGGTCGTCGACGCCGGCGCCGGCGAGCACGGTGACAAGCGACGCATCCGGATCAATCAGCGCCTCCATGAGCCGCCGCACAATCGAGAGCAGTTCCGATCCGGCGGCCACGATCGCCCCTTCGGCAATGCCGAGGTAATCCCCCTGCCGAATGGCCACGCCGCCCGATACGCTGTCGCGCACCGCGGTGGTGACGAGGCCCGTCTTCACCGCGGCGGCGGCATCCAGCATGGCGGTACGGTTTTCGTCGAGAGAACGGTCCGGATCAAAGGCCACCATCGCCGCCAGGCCTTGGGGGATCGACCGGGTGGCCACGACGACCGTCGGCACGTCCACCAGCGTCGCCGCCTGCTGGGCGGCCAGCACGACGTTCCCGTTGTTGGGCAGCACGATCACCTGCCGGGCGCCCGTCCGCCGAATGGCTTCCGCAATCGCCGCGGCGGATGGGTTCATCGTCTGCCCGCCCTCCACGACGACATCGACCCCAGACCTGTTCGCGCATGTTCTCGATTTTGACGCGGAGCAATTCGCCGTACGCTTGGGCGAGGTTCAGCACGGTGCCGGGCGTCTCCGTGTGAAGGTGGACCTTGACGAGCTTCTCGTCGGCCACAACGAGAAGCGAGTCGCCGTATGGGCTCAGCGCCTGACGGAAGGCGTCCTCCCGAAAGGCGTACGCTTTGGCCGGATCGAGAGCGATGAGCACCTCCGTGCAGTAGCCGTAGGCGATCTCTTCGGTGCGGAAGTGGGCTTGCGCGGGCCGCGGGGAAACGGGGACGTCTGCAGGCGTCGGCGCGCCGGCTCCCGCCCTTGAAAGCGCTTCCGCTTGCACCCGCGCCCCCTCACCCCGCAACGCGTCGAGAAAGCCTTCGTAGACGCAGACCAGCCCCTGTCCGCCTGCATCCACCACGCCGACCCTTTTCAACGTGGGCAAGAGCTCCGGCGTCTGGCGCAGGGCCGCGCGGGCCGCCTCGAGCGCCTCCGCCATCACGGCGACCACGCTGTCCGCCCCCGGAGCAATCGCCATGGCGCGGGACGCGGCTTCCCGGGCCACGGTCAGCACCGTTCCCTCCACCGGTTCGAGCACGGCCTGATACGCCGTCTGCACGCCGGCCTCGAGCGCTTGGGCCAGGCCGAACGCATCGAGGTCAACACGATCCTGACACGCTTGCGCAAACCCACAGAAAAATTGGGACAAAATGACACCGGAATTGCCGCGGGCCCCCATCAACAGGCCGCGAGAGAAGGCCGCCAGCGCCCGCCCCAGGTGCGCCTCGGCCGCGCGCTGCAGCTCGGTGACACCCGCCTCCAGGGTCAACGTCATGTTCGTCCCCGTATCGCCATCGGGAACCGGAAAGACGTAAGCCGACACATCCATGGGGCCACGCCCCTTGTGCTGCTTACGTCCGAGCAACTGTCCTCGAAAACGCCTACCGACCATTGTACACAACGGGGGCCCATTTGGAAAGGCAACACGCCTTCGCCCGCCTTCGCCATGCCTTGCATCTTTTCCGCAGCTGTGCTAAGATGAACGCGGTGTTTTTCCCGGCCCCCACCGTATCGACCCGAAACGTGAGGAGGTGGCGAAATGGCACGCGTCTGCTATGTGACGGGGAAACGCCCGTCGACGGGGCACAAAGTGAGCCACTCGAACAAAAAGTCCAAGCGCCGCTGGATGCCCAACCTGCAAAAGGTGCGCATTCTCGTGAACGGCAAACCGAAGCGCGTGTGGGTGAGCGCCAAGGCGCTGAAGTCCGGGAAAGTGCAGCGCGTCTGAGCAAAGCCCCAGGCGCGCTTTTCCTTTTTGGCACCCTTCGACACCGTGCAGGACGTAAGCGCAACACCGTCCCGCGGCGACGCGAGAAGGGGAAGGGATGATGATGCGGCGCCTTTACCACAGGCTTTTCGTTGACTACTGGAACCCGTACGTGGCCGTCGGCCTGGCGGGCGTCCTCAGCGCCCTGTATTTCGGCGTGACCGGAACCGTCTGGGCGGTAACCGGCGAGTTTACGCGCTTCGGCGGCCACCTGTTGCAGGCTCTGGGGGTGGACATCTCCCAGTGGGCCTATTTTCAGATGATCCGCATGAACGGCACACCGTGGACGCGCACCGACGGCTGGATCGTTCTTGGCATGCTGTTCGGTGCACTGATCACCGTGCTGTTGGGCAACCACTTCAAGCTGCGGGTGCCGCAGCAGAAGCGTCGCCTGCTGCAGGGATTTCTCGGCGGCGTCCTTGCGGGATTTGGGGCCCGCATGGCCCTCGGTTGCAACCTGGCCGCCTTTTTCACCGGGGTGCCGCAATTTTCGTTCCATTCCTGGATCTTCATGGTCACCACGGCGGTCGGCACCTACCTCGGCGTCCAAATCGTGCAAACCCCCTGGTGGCGAGGCAAACCGAATCTGACGCGCGTGGCGGGCAAGCCGGTGCTGGCCACCGCGCAACCTCCGCGTCGGAAGGTGCAGCCGCTGTTGGGGCTGCTGGTGCTGGCCGTTTTTGTCGCCATCGTGGGGCATTACCTGTTTGTGGGTAAACCCTTGCTTGCGGCAGCCGCGTTGTTTGGTGCCGGGTTCGGCATCCTGATTGAGCGGGGACAAATCTGCTTCACCTCCGCCTTCCGCGATCTCTGGGTCAGCGGCCGCGCCGTCATGACGAAAGCGCTGGCGGTCGGCATGATGATTTCCGTCGTGCTCACCTTCTGGTTGATTCAGTCCGGCATTCCGCCGGTCATCAAGGTGGCCGCCCCCAGCACCGCGCTGGGCGGGATCCTGTTCGGGCTGGGCATCGTCCTTGCCGGCGGCTGCGAAACCGGTTGGATGTACCGCGCCATGGAAGGGCAGGTCCTGTTCTGGGTGGTCGGCGTGGGCAACATCACAGGGGCAACCCTGCTGGCCTACGCCTGGGACCATCTCGGCCTCTATTCTGCCCTCACGGAGGGCTGGACGCCCGTCAACTTGCTTGAAACCTGGGGCCCCTGGGGCGCGCTGTTTGGCACCCTGGCCATGCTGCTCTGCTGGTTCCTCCTTGCATCGTGGTGGGAAAAACACTACCGGTTTGGCCGGGGGCTGAAAGCAACGGAACCGCGCCTCATCCCCCAGAAAACCACACTGCGCTGAGGAAGGGGGGGAAACGGATGGCCGAGGAATGGAAAGCGGATTTCCTCCTCGATATCCGCGGCGAGCCATGACCCTATCCGGTCATGTATGCGCTGGATGCGCTGAATCAGATGAAACCGGGAGAAGTGCTCTTGGTGATTGCGGACTGTCCCCAGTCCTTTCGCAGCGTACCCGAAGAGGTGGTCAAACACGGGTACGAGCTGATGCGTGAACCGGAGAAACGCGGACAGGATCTCTATTTCTACATTCGCGTTCCGCGTCCGTAATCCGCATGGCATCATCCCCCACCGTTTCCTTCTAAACAAAAATGCGTGCAGACCTTTTTTCGAACGTCCTTGGCCTGCACGCGGGAGGCTTCGGTGGGGGCTTTTTTGTGCCGGACATTATTTTTTGCCGAAAAGGCCCAACATCACCTTCACGAGTCCGCCCAAAAACCGCGGGAGTTTGATGGTGTAAAACCGCACACCTACCCCTCCTTGATCCCCTCCGTGATGACGGCACCTTCACGTTAGTAACAGTATATTCAGCCGGTGCCGAGACATGTGCGCAACACTCAAGAAGGGGAGCGGAGGGCGACGCCTCGCTGTGCTTCGGCACGAATGGCGGCGATGGCCGCGCGGCGATCGGCGGCCCCGAAAACGGCTGACCCGGCGACCAGCACATCGGCGCCGGCCTCGGCCACGTGACGCGCCGTTTGCGCGTTGATGCCCCCGTCCACCTCGAGGCGCACGTGCGAAAGGCCCCGTTCATCGAGCCAGCGGCGGACCGTGCGGATCTTGGCCAGCACGCCTGGAATGAAGGCTTGTCCCCCAAAGCCAGGGTTGACGGTCATGAGCAGGATCAGGTCAAGGTCTTCCAACAGGTAGGCCAGCGCTTCAGGCGGCGTCGCGGGGTTGATCGCCACGCCCGCCTTGGCACCGGCCTCCTTGATCTGGTGGACGACACGGTGCAGGTGGACGCAGGCTTCCTGGTGCACGGTGAGGATGTCGGCTCCCGCACGGGCGAACGCCGGAATGTACCGCTCCGGCTCTTCGATCATCAGGTGCACATCGAGGGGCAACGTCGTATGGGGCCGCAGCGCCTCGACGATCATCGGGCCGATCGTCAAGTTGGGCACGAAATGCCCGTCCATCACGTCCACGTGAATCCAATCGGCCCCGCCCGCCTCAACGGCCTTCACCTCTTCGGCCAGGCGGGCAAAATCGGCCGACAAGATTGACGGAGCCACAAGGATCATCGTCAGTACCTCCGCGCTTCTCTCTCGCGTATCTCGGTCAAAAAGGCCAGGTAGTGGCGATAGCGGGACGGGGGGATCTCCCCGAATTCCGCCGCGGTGCGCACGGCGCAGTCCGGCTCCTTCACGTGCAGGCACCCGCGGAACCGACAGCCTTCCGCTGCGCGGCGAATCTCCGGAAAGCAGGAGGCCAGCTCCTGCGAGGAAATGTCGAAGAAGTCGAGCTGGCTGAAGCCCGGCGTGTCGGCGACGAAGCCGCCGCCCGGCAGGCGGATCAGCTCCACGTGGCGGGTGGTGTGCCGCCCGCGGCCGAGCTTGCGGCTGATGGCCCCTGTCGGCAGATTGAGGTCCGGTATGAGGGCGTTGAGGAGGCTCGATTTGCCCACGCCGGACTGGCCCGCAAACACGCTGACGCGGTCCTTCAGGTGCGCGGCCACCTCGTCCAGGCCGCGACCGGTAACGGTGCTCGTGGCCACCACCGGATAGCCGGCCGGTTCATAGAGGCGCCGCACCGCGTCGATTTCCTCCTCGTCGCCGGCCAAGTCCACCTTGGTCAGGACGAGAAGGGCATCAAGATTCGCCCGTTCCACGTGCACCAGGAACTTGTCGGCAAGCAGCGCGCTGAAGTCCGGCTCGCGAAGGGAAAAGACGAGCACTGCCTGTTCAACATTGGCGACGGGCGGACGGACGAGGGCGTTCTGACGCGGGGCCACCTCCGTCACCACGCCCTCGCCCGTACCGACGGGCTCAAATTCCACCCAATCGCCGACAAGGGGGGTGATGCCCTTTTTCCGAAACACCCCCCGTGCGCGGCACTGCCAGAGCTGGTGGCCATCGAAAACGGTGTAGAAACCGCCTACGGCCTTGACAATCCGGCCGGTTGCCATCGCATCACCTGCCTCGAACGGAGTCGTGCGGTATCCGTATTTCAGGTTTTGTCGCTTTCGATCACGTCGCGGTAGCGGACCGTCTGGCGGTTGACCAGCCGGCCGTTTTGGTACACCTGGATCACCCCATCGGCATGGGGCGCAAGGATGAGCGGCACCTCAACGGTTTCCGGACGCGACACGGTGCGGCTGACCACGGTGAGCGGAACGCCGCGGGCATCCTGCACCTGGACGGTGACATCGGCCTTGCCGCCCTCGGGCAGCACGAGCACCTCCTCCACCACTTCCACGGCGTCGTCCTTGAGTCCGCCGCTCACCCACACGTCCACCGAGGCTCCGGGTTGGACGTTGTCCCCCGCGTTGTATGGATACTGGCGAAACACCGTCCCCTTGGGCCAATAGCTGCGCTCCTCGCGTACGCTGCCGAGCTTGAGGTTGTGTTTTTGCAGCGTGGCCTCGGCTTCAGCCAAGGTCAGCCCGGCCAGCGACGGCATGGCGATCGTCTCCCGCCCTTTGCTCACGACGAGGCGCACGCGGGTCTCCTGCGGAACCACCCGATCCCCCGGGGCCGGTTCCTGACGGATGACGTGGCCCGGCGGCACCTCGTCGCTGTACTCCTCGTCAACCGTCCGGCTCAAGAAGGCGGAAAGCAGCTGTTCGGCCTGGCTGCGCGGCATCCCGCGCACGTCCGGAATCTCCACTTTCTCGGGCCCCTGGCTGACATACAGGGTGACGGTGCGCCCCTTTTTCACCACCATGCCGGCCGACGGTTCCTGGCGGATCACCACGTCGCGCTCCACTTCGTTGCTGGAGCGCGGCACCACGTCGGCGCTCAGCCCGGCCTCTTCCAGCTTCTTCTTGGCCAGGTTCACGTGCATGCCCTCGACACGCGGCACCGTCACGTCGGGCACAATCAACAGGCCCATGGCGTAGTTGAAGCCGAGCAGGCCAAACACGAGCCCGATGAAGATGGCCAGCGTCCACCCGAGGGCGCGCATAACCCGCTGATGCCGATTGGGCCCTTTCGCCGCCTCGGCGCGCGCCGCCCCGTCCGCCTCGTCGGCCCCCTCCCCGGATCCGCCCGGCGCGTCGTCGGAACGCGTGGGGACCGCCTCCACAACCCCGCCCACGATGGGAAGGACTTTGGTTTCTTCCAGATCCTCCTCGTCGATCGGCGGCTCCCACACCGGCTCGTTTTGCCGCTCCGGCAACAGGGCCGTCTTCAGGTCCTCCAGCATCGCCTCGGCCGAGGCGTAGCGATGGCGCGGATTCTTGGCCAGCGCCCGCCGGACAACGTTCTCCAGGCTCTGCGGAATCTCGGGGCGAAGGCGGCGCGGGGGCACAAATTCGGCCTGCAAATGTTTGAGGGCCACGCTGATCGGCGAATCGCCGGTGAAGGGCACCTGACCGGTCAGCATCTCGTACAAGACGACGCCAAACGAATAGAGATCGGACTTCTCGTCGGCAACGCCCCCACGGGCCTGCTCGGGCGACAGGTAGTGGACCGACCCGATCATCGACCCGGTGTGGGTAATCGTGTTGGCCGTTTTGGCCCGGGCGATGCCAAAATCGGTCACCTTCACCTCGCCGTGCTTGCCGATGAGGATGTTCTGCGGTTTGATATCGCGGTGAACGATGCCGTTCTCATGGGCGTGGGCCAGGGCCGACAAGATCTGCACGCCGATGGCGACGGCCTCGTCAGGTGGCAGCGGCCCGCGGCGCTGGATGTACTCCTTCAGCGTTTCCCCGTGCACGCATTCCATCACGATATAGTGAATGTCGCCGTCTTGGCCCACGTCGTAGATGTTGACCACGTTGGGGTGACTCAGGCTGGCCACCGCGCGCGCCTCACGGTGAAAGCGACTGACGAAGTCGTCATCCTGGTCGTCTTGCTCGCGCAGCACTTTCACGGCCACGACGCGACCGAGCAGATGGTCTTTGGCCCGATAGACGACGGCCATCCCCCCGCCGCCCAAGCGGGAGAGAATCTCGTACCGCCCGCCCAACACCTTGCCGATCATCGCGCCTCACCTCGATTCTCCCCCTGGTTGCGCAACACCACGACCGTGATGTTGTCGTCGCCGCCCGCTTCGTTGGCCCGCGACACGAGGCGGTCGACGGCTTCGGTTGCCGTTGGCGAGGAAGCGAGAATGGCCGAGAGGTCGTCTTCGGTCACCAGCGAGGAGAGGCCGTCGGAACAGAGGATGAGGGCGTCACCGCCTTGCCAGGTGAAGCGCGTGACGTCGACGCGCACCCCCGAATCGGTGCCCAACGCCTGGGTGAGCACATGGCGCTGGGGGTGATGCTCTGCCTCCTCGGGAGACAGGTGACCGTGCTTGACGAGTTCGTTGACCAGCGAATGGTCCTCCGTCAGGCAGACCACACGCCCGCCGGTCAGCTGGTACGCCCGGCTGTCGCCGACATGGGCCACCACGCCACCTTCCACCCGGGCGATGGCCGCCACCACCGTCGTACCCATGCCGGCACACGCCGGATGGGCTCGCGCATGGGCGAACACGGCGTCGTTGGCGCGCAGGACCGCTTCGCGCAACGCCTCCCCGAGCTCATCCAGGGAGGCGCTTAGCAATGCGCGCATCTCGTGCACCACCGTCTCAACGGCGATCTGGCTGGCCACCTCCCCCGCCTGATGCCCGCCCATCCCGTCGGCCACCACGGCCAGCACCGTTCCCCCCTCGTCCACGACCAAGGCCGCGCGGTCTTCGTTGACGCGGCGAACCTGGCCGATGTCGCTCTTCCACGCGGCGTCGATCAATTCGGGTCACCTCGCCCCTTCGACTGCGGCTTGGCGCCGTTTTTGCCGGTTGTGTTGGGCGCGCAGCTGACCGCACGCCGCGGCGATGTCGCTGCCGTGTTCGCGGCGAATGGTCGTCGGGATCCCGTGGCGCTGCAGGATGCGTTGGAAGCGGAAGATTTCGTCGCGCGGGGTGCGAACGTACTGGCGCTCCGGCACATAGTTGACCGGGATCAGGTTGACGTGGCAAAGCAGGTCGCCCACGAGCCGGGCCAGCTCCTCGGCGTGCTCCGGCCGGTCGTTCACGCCGCCGAGCATGGCGTACTCAAAGGTGATGCGCCGCCCCGTCGTCTCGACATAGTAGCGGCAGGCCTCCATGAGCTCCGCCAAGGGGTAGCGGCGGTTGATGGGCATGATGCAGGAACGCAGCTCGTCGTTCGGCGCGTGCAAGGAGACGGCCAGCTTCACCTGCAGCTTGGCGTCGGCGAAATCGTAGATGCGGGGCACGATCCCGCTCGTCGACACGGTAATGTGCCGCTGGCCGATGTTGAGCCCCTTGTCGTGGTTGAGGATGGACAAAAAGGTCATGAGCGCCTCGTAGTTTTCGAAGGGCTCGCCGATGCCCATCACGACGACGTGGCTGGCCCGCTCCCCTTCGCGGTCGAGAAAGCGTTGCGCCTCCACCACCTGGGCGACAATTTCCCCCGCCGAAAGGTCGCGCACCTTCCCGCCAATGGTCGACGCGCAAAAGGTGCAGCCGATGCGGCAGCCCACCTGCGTCGTGACGCACACGCTGTTGCCGTAGCGGTGACGCATGATCACCGTCTCGATGGCGTTTCCGTCGCGCAGGGCGAAGAGGAATTTCACCGTCCCGTCCTTCGACACCTGGCGCTGGAGCTCACGAACCGCCGCCACGTCGAAGGTCTCGGCAAGTTTTTCGCGCAGCGCCTTGGGCAAGTTCGTCATCGCCGCAAAGGACGTCACGCGGTGGACGTAGAGCCATTCGTAAAGTTGCGTGGCCCGAAAGGCCGGCTCGCCCATGTCCACCAGGCGCTGGCGCAGCGCGTCATACGGAAGGTCATACACCAAGGGGTTCAATGCCGGTCACCTCGTTTTCGCAAGCGGGCCAAATAGAAGCCGTCGCTGCCGAAATGATGGGGCAGGATCTGCACGCCGCCGGTCTCGGGATCGATGCGGTCGGCCACGGCGGCCAGGCGCGCGGCCACCCCTGAAGGATCCGGCTCCATCTCGGGGTGATCGGCCAGGAAGGCGCGGATCTGCTCGCCGTTTTCGCGCGGCTCGACGGTGCAGGTGGTGTAGACGAGGACGCCGCCCGGCCTGAGCGCCCGCGCGGCAGCCTCCAACAGTTCCCGCTGCAAGGCGACGAGGGCGTCGATGTCCTCCGCCGTCTTGCGCCACTTGATTTCCGGACGGCGGCGGATCACGCCGTAGCCGCTGCACGGGGCGTCGAGCAGCACGGCGTCGAAGGCCTCCGGCCAGCGCATCCCGGCTTCACGCCCGTCGGCGCACACCGGGCGCACGATGCTTAGGCCAAGGCGCGCCGCGTTTTCGGCGATGAGCGGAAGTTTGTGTTCATGGTCGTCGACGGCCACCACTTCGCCCCGGTCGTCCATCCGCTCGGCCAGGTGCGTCGCCTTTCCGCCGGGCGCGGCGCACAGGTCAAGGACGCGCGCACCTGGCGCGGGGTCGAGAAGGCGGGCCGCCAGCATCGCGCTTTCGTCTTGCACGGTGATCCACCCCTCGCGATAGGGGGTGGAACGGGCGACGTTTCCCGGCCCCCCGGTGAGGCGCAGCCCGTCCGGCGACAGGCGTGACGGGATCGCTTCCCAGCCCTCGGCAGCCAGGCGGGCGGCCGCCGCTTCCCGCGTCGCCTTCAAGCGGTTGACGCGGACGGCGACGGGTGCCGGCGCGTTGTTGGCCGCGCACATGGCCCGCGTCTCCTCCGGCCCGTACACCGCCTCCCAACGCGCGATGAGCGCCTCCGGATGGGACAGCTCGAGGGCTTTCCGCGTGAGCGCGGGCAGCTCGGGCGGAACGAGCAGCTGCTTCCCCTCGCGCACCGCGCGGCGCAGCACGCCGTTGACCAGGGCGGCAATCCCTTTGTGCCCGCGCCGCTTGGCGATCTCCACCGCCTCGTGAACGACAGCGTGGTCGGGAACGCGTTCCAGGTAGAAGAGCTGATACAGGCTGAGGCGCAGGAGCACCTTCACCCAGCGGGCCAGTTTCTCGATGGGCCGCTCGAGCATGCGGACAAGGGCCCAGTCGAGGGTGTTCTGCCGCTTGAGCGTGCCGTACACCAGTTCGGTCGCCAAGGCCTTGTCGCGCGGCGCGGTGCGCGGGAGCACGCGGTGAAGGGCCAAATTGCTGTAGGCCCCCTGGGCCTCCACGGCCACAAGGGCCTCGAGCGCCGCCTCGCGGGCGGTGAGCGTCGGCGCTTTCGCATCGATCGGCATCGGGTCGTCCCTCATCTCGCGTCGGTCTGGGACTGCGGATGGGCGGTTGGGGTCGCCGTGCGGTCCGGCATGCTCATTCCGCTTCCATGCCGAGCCGCGTCCCCGGCGCCAGGACGGCGCGTCCAGCCCCGCGCAAATAGTGTGCCACCGGCATGCGCGTCTTACCGGCCGGCTGCACCTCTTCCAGAGCAAAGAGGCCGTCGCCGGTGGCCACCACCACCGCGCGTTCCTCCACGGCCACCACCGTACCCGGCGGCGCGTCGGCGCGACCGGGACGCGGCGTGCCCCACCACACTTTCAGCACCTGGCCGTCCGCCGTCGTCGTGTAGGCCACCGGCCAGGGATGAAGCCCGCGCACGCGGTTGTACACCGCTTCCGCCGGCGCCGTCCAGTCAATGCGCTCGTCGGCCCGCGTCAGGTTGGGGGCGTAGGTGGCCTGGGCGTGATCCTGCGGCTGCGGTGTGATCTCCCCGCGCAGCCACCGGGGCAGCGTCTCCAAAAGCAACTGGGCTCCCGCGCGCGCCAGCTTGTCGTGCAGCGTGCCGGCCGTGTCGGTCCGCTCGATCGGCACGCGCACCTGGCTGAGGATGTCGCCGGCGTCGAGGGCTTCCGCCATCGTCATGATCGTCACGCCCGTCTCCGTCTCCCCGTTCAGGATGGCGCGATGGATCGGCGCACCGCCACGGTACTTGGGCAGAAGCGAGGCGTGCACGTTGAGGCAGCCCCGCGGCGGGGCCTCGAGGAGCGCCTTAGGCAGGATTTGCCCGTAGGCCGCCGTCACCACCACGTCGGGGCGGAAGGAGAGCACCGCGTCCACGGCGGCCGGTTCGCGCAGCCTCTCCGGCTGCAGGACGGGAATGCCCGCGGCCTGTGCCCGCACCTTTACCGGCGGTGGCGTCAGCACCCGTTTGCGGCCCTTGGGGCGGTCGGGCTGCGTCACCACCGCCACGACTTCATAACCGGAGGCGAGCAGCGCTTCGAGGCTGGGTACGGCAAAATCGGGCGTGCCCATGAACACGACGCGCGCGCCCACGGCTCATTCCTCCTCGTCGGCCGCTTCGCCGCTGTGCTTGGCCAGCTCGTCCTTGTCGTACAGCCGCTCGGCGATGTCGATGAACAGCCGGCCGTTAAGGTGGTCGACCTCGTGCTGCAGGGCGCGAGCCAGGAGGTCTTCCCCTTCCACGACGATCTCCTGACCGTGGCGGTTGAGGCCCTTCACCTTGCAGTATTTCGCCCGCCGCACGTCGCCGTACAGGCCGGGGATGCTGAGGCACCCTTCCGGCCCCACCTGTTCGCCGCTCATCTCCACGATTTCCGGATTGATGAGTTCGATCAGCCCGTCGCCGACATCGACGACGATGACGCGCTTGAGCACGCCCACTTGGGGGGCGGCCAGCCCCACCCCGTCCGCGTCGTACATCGTCTCCGCCATGTCGTCGAGGAGCTTGAGCACGTTGGGCGTGATCTTGGTGACCGGTTTGGCCACCTGGCGGAGCAGCGGATCGGGATGCTTCACGATCATGCGAATGGCCATCGGCAGTCCTCCTCTCGCGCGCCGCCCGTCACCACAGGACCATGGGGTCGACGTCCACCGACAGGCCCACGCCCTGGGCGGACAGCGCGCGCTCCACTTCGGCCAGCACCGCTTTGACGGCTGGCTTCACGAGCGACTCATTCTTATATTTTAGCACGCATTGGAACCGGTAGCGATCGTTGACGCGCAGCACCGGCGAGGGGCTGGGGCCCAACACCTGGGCCGTGTCGTCCACGGCGCGGCGAATGCGCGCCGCCACGTCGCCGGCGGCCTTCTGCACCGCCCGGACGTCGCGGCCGGACAGGGTGAGCAGGATGAGCCGGGAAAAGGGCGGGTACATCCCCTTGCGCCGCACGGCGAGCTCCCGTTCGGCAAAGGCGGCATAATCGTGGGACTGGGCCAGCCGGATGCTGTAGTGCTCCGGCGCGTAGGTTTGCACGATCACCTCGCCCGGCCGCTCGCCCCGCCCGGCCCGCCCGGCCACCTGGGTGAGCAGCTGGAACGTCCGCTCGGCGGCGCGGAAGTCGGGCAGGCGGAGCAGCGTGTCGGCGGCGATGACGCCGACCAGCGTCACGTTGGGGAAATCGAGCCCCTTGGCGATCATCTGCGTGCCCAGGAGCACGTCGGCCTCGCCGCTCCGAAAGCGGCCCAGCAGCACCTCGTGGGCCCCCTTGGCCCGCGTGGTGTCGACGTCCATGCGGATGACGCGGATGCCGGGAAAGGTGCGGGCGAGCGCCTCCTCGACGCGCTGCGTGCCCGCGCCGAAGTAGCGAACGTGCGGGCTTCCGCAGCTCGGGCAGCGCGCCGGCTCCGGTTCGGCGTGGCCGCAGGTGTGGCAGCGCAGCATGCGACCAGCCAAATGGTAGGTGAGGGACAGGTCGCAGTGTGGGCATTGGGCCACGTAGCCGCAGACGCGGCAGAGGACAAAGGTGGCGTAGCCGCGGCGGTTCAAAAAGAGCACCACCTGCTCGCCGCATGAAAGCCGCCGCTCGATCGCCTCCCGCAGGCGGCGGCTGAACATCGAGCGGTTGCCCGCGCGCAGCTCCTCGCGCATGTCGACCACCGTCACCGTCGGCAGCCGGCCGCCGCCGGGGCGCTCGGTCAGCACGATCCGCTCGATGCGGCCGCTCTTGCTGGCGGCGTAGGTTTCCAGCGCTGGCGTGGCGCTCCCCAGGACGAGGACGGCGCCGTGGCGCTCAGCCCGCCACCGCGCCACGGCGCGGGCGTGGTATTTAGGCTGTTCCTCCTGCTTGTAGCTCGTCTCGTGCTCCTCGTCGATGACGAGGAGCCCCAGCCGCGTGAAGGGGGCGAACACGGCCGAGCGGGCCCCCACGGCCACGTCCACCTCGCCGCGGCGAATCTTGCGCCACTCGTCGTACCGCTCGCCGACGGACAGGCGGCTGTGCAGCACGGCCACGCGCGCGCCGAAGCGCCCCTTGAAGCGCTCCACCATCTGCGGCGTGAGGGCGATCTCCGGCACGAGAACGATGGCCTGCCGCCCGCTTTCCAGCGTACGCGCGATGGCCTGGAGATAGACTTCCGTTTTGCCGCTGCCCGTCACGCCGTGCACGAGCAGCGTGTGCGGCTGCCCGGAGGCGAGGGCTTCGGAAATGCGACAAACGGCGGCCTCCTGCTGGGCCGTGAGGGGCGGTGGCGAAGAGGGGGCAAAGGACGCCGCCGCGTAAGGGTCGCGGTAGACCTCCTCTTCCACCAGGTGCAAAAGCCCCTTCTCCACCAGCGCCGTGACCGCGCTGCGCGGCGCCCCCGCGGCAGCGAGCAGGTCGGCGAGCGTCGGCGGATGGGGCGCGGCCAGGAGGGCGTCGAGCACGGCGCGCTGGCGCACGGCGCGCGGAGAGAGGGCGTCGCGCGCCCGCCGAAGCGCCTCCGGATCCACAGCCGGCACCACGCGCGTCACCGTCTTGGTCCCCGCGCGGTCGACGGCGGCGTAGAACACGTCGAGGACGCCTTCCTCCACCCATCGCCGCATGAGCGCCGCCGCGCCGGGAAAGCGTTTCATCGCTTCGTCGAAGGTCAGATGGCCGCGGCGGCGGAGCGCCTCCACAAAGGCGGCCTCCTCGGCCGACGGCGCGAGGAGCGGCGGCGGCTCGCCGCGCAGGCGCAGGCGTTTCTCGGTGCGCGCCTTGAGCGCCGACGGAAGCATCGCCTGGTAGGCGGCACTCCGCGGGCACAGGTACGCCTCGGCCATCCACGCCCCCAGCGCCACCAGCTCCTCCGTCAGCGGCGGCTCGGGGTCGAGCACGGCGGCGATGGCCTTCAGCGCTTTGCCCGCCGCCTCCGTTTTCCCATCCGCCTCGTCGACGTCGACGACAAACCCGATCACCTGTCGCGGGCCAAAGGGAACGAGCACGCGGATGCCGACGCGCACCAAAGGGGAAAGCGCCGGCGGCACGGCATAGTCGAAGGGGCGGTCCACCGCCGCTACGGGCACGTCGACGACGACGCGGGCGATCATGAGACGCGCCGCACGCGCTGGGCGATGAGGGAAAGCAGCCGTGCGGCCACCTCGCGCTTCGGCAGTTTGGGCCATTCGGCGACCAGCCCGTCGCGGTCGTAAACCGCCACGATGTTCGTGTCCGCGCCGAAGCCGGCCCCTTCCTGCGTGACGTCGTTGGCCACCACCAGGTCGAGGTTCTTGCGCTTCAGCTTCTCCTGCGCGTAGTCGGCCACGCGCTCCGTCTCGGCGGCAAAGCCGACGAGAAACTGGTGGGCTTTCCGCTCCCCCAGCGTCTGGAGGATGTCCGGCGTGCGCTCCAGCTCGAGCACGAGCGTCTCGGCGCCCTTTTTCATCTTCTGCGCGTGAACCGTCTTCGGGCGGTAGTCGGCCACGGCGGCCGCCTTGATCACGACGTCGACGCGGGGATAGGCGTCAAGCACGGCCTCGTACATCTCCTGGGCCGTCGTCACCCGCACGACGCGCACGTCCGCCGGGGGCTCCAGCGCCGTCGGCCCGGTGACGAGGATCACCTCGGCGCCGCGGCGGGCCGCTTCCTCAGCGATGGCGTACCCCATCTTTCCCGACGAGCGGTTGGTCAGGTAGCGCACCGGGTCAAGGGCCTCCTGGGTCGCCCCCGCCGTGACGAGAATGCGCAGGCCGGCCAGGTCGCGCTGGCCTGCCAGAAGGGCCTCGGCCGCGGCCGCAATCGCCTCCGGCTCGGCCATGCGCCCCTTCCCCGTCCAGCCGCAGGCCAAATACCCCTCGCCCGGCTCCACCACGTGCCAACCCCACGCCCGCAGCCGCGCGAGGTTGGCCTGCACCGCCGGGTGGCGGTACATGTTGACGTTCATCGCCGGGGCAAGGAGCACCGGTGCCCGCGTGGCCAAGAGGACGGCCGAGAGCATGTCATCGGCCAGGCCGCAGGCCGCCTTGGCCAAAAAATTGGCCGTCGCCGGGGCGACGATGACGAGATCGGCCCGGTCGGCCAGGTCGATGTGGGCGATGACGCGCGGGTCCTTTTCCTCCAAGACATCGGTGTGGACCGCGTTGCGCGACAGGGCCTGAAAGGTGAGCGGCGTGACGAAGCGGGCGGCCGCTTCCGTCAGGATGACGTGGACGTCGGCCCCCTGCTGCACCAGGCGGCTGGTGAGGGCCGCCGCCTTGTACGCCGCGATGCCCCCGGTCACGCCAAGGAGGATCGTCTTTCCCTTCACCGCAAATTCGCTCCTTTGCAAAAAAAGACAACCTGCCGAACCAGGTTGTCACGCGCCGTTTGTCTCGTCGTCGACGGTGACGCGGCCGGCCTCGATCTCCTCCAGGGCCACGCCTACCGGTTTTGCCGAATACGGCTGGTCCACGAGGGGTTTCTCCTTCTCCTTCAGCTGGCGTGCCCGCTTGGCCGCCACCGTCACCAACGTGTATTTGCTGTTGATGCGTTCCATCAGCTTGTCGATCGACGGATACAGCACGGCTACTTCCCCTCCGCAAGCAGCTTCTGGTAGCGTGGCATCAAGCGGTCACGGCGGCAATGTTCCGCCGTCACAATGGCCCGAATGCGCTCGCAGGCATGCTCCACGGTGTCGTTGACGACCACGTAGTCGTATTCGGCCATCATGGCCAGCTCGGCGCGTGCCGCCTCCAGGCGCTCGGTGATGGCCGCGTCGCCTTCGGTCCCGCGGCCGAGGATGCGGCGCCGGAGTTCCTCCATCGACGGAGGCACGAGGAAGATAAAGACGCCCTCGGGATACCGGCGCTTCACCTGCATGGCGCCCTGCACTTCGATTTCGAGGAGCACGTCCTTGCCCGCCTCCAGCATCTCCTCCACGAAGCGGCGCGGCGTGCCGTAGTAGTTGCCGACGTACTCCGCCCATTCAAGGAGCTCGCCCCGTTCGATCATCCGCTCAAACTCTTCCCGCGTCTTAAAAAAATAGTTGACACCCTCCTGCTCCCCTGGACGGGGGGGTCGGGTGGTGGCGGACACGGAGTAGACGAGGTTCGGGCAGACCTTCCGCAACGCCGCGCACACGGTTCCCTTGCCGACGCCCGAAGGACCGGACAGGACAATGAGCAAGCCTTTCTCCGCGTTCATGTCGCGTTCTCCTTCTCGGTCGGGTTTGTCGCGCGCGAATCCGAATCCTCCCGTTACCGGTTACTCCACGCCCTCGTCGTCCTTGCTCTGCTGCCCGCCGAGGAGGCGTTGGGCGACGGTTTCGGGCTGCACCGCCGACAGGATCACGTGTTCGCTGTCGGTGATGATCACCGCCCGTGTGCGGCGGCCATAGGTGGCGTCGATCAGCATGCCCTTGTCGCGCGCCTCCTGGATGATGCGCTTGATCGGCGCCGACTCGGGGCTGACGATCGACACGATGCGGTTGGCGTTGACGATATTTCCAAACCCGATGTTGACCAGTCTTATGCCCATCCTGGAACCTCCGTCCCGGTTACTCGATGTTTTGGACCTGCTCGCGGATCTTTTCCAGTTCGCTCTTGACGTCCACCACAAGCTGGCTGATCTCCAGATCGTTCGCTTTGGCGCCAATGGTGTTGATCTCGCGGTTCATCTCTTGGACGAGAAAGTCGAGCTGACGCCCGATCGGCTCGTCCCGGGTCATCCACTCGCGAAAGTGCCGACAGTGGCTGCGGAGGCGGGTGAGCTCCTCCGCCACGCTGGTCCGTTCGGCATAAAGGGCCACTTCGGTTAAAAACCGCCCCTCATCCACCGCCACGTCGACCAACAGCTCGCGCATGCGGTTTTCCAAGCGCCGGCGGTAGGCCTCCACCGCCTCCGGCGCCCGCTGCGCGATGGCGTCGATGCACGCCTCCACGCGGGCGACGCGCCGCTCCAAATCTGCCGCCAGTTGCGCCCCTTCCGCTTCGCGCATCGCCCGTACCGTCCGCGCGGCTTCGTCCACCGCCGCAAGCAGCGCAGGAAGCACGCGCTCGCCATCGAGGGCGCTTTCGCCCACCACGAACACGCCGGGCAGCGTCAGCACGTCGCGCAGCGTCAAGCCCTCGTCGATGGCCAAGGCCTCGCGCACGGCGTCGACGGCGGCGCAATACCCGTGCAAAAGCCCCCAATCCACCGTCACGGTGCGGGGCGCATTGCCGTCCGTGGTGACGGAAACGTAGACGTCCACGCGCCCGCGGGCGATATGCCGCTGCACGGCGCGCTTGATGGCCTCTTCGGCAAAGAGGAACTCGCGCGGCATGCGCACGGCGATCTCGCAAAACCGATGGTTCACCGTGCGGATTTCAACGGAAAAGGCAAAGCCTTCGGCGCGCCCCTGACCGCGCCCGTATCCCGTCATGCTGCGGATCATGCCCATCCCTTCCACTGTCCTTATTGTAGACAAAACGGGCGCGAAAAACAAGAAGAAGCGTGCAATCGGGAGAAAAACCGAGAAAACGCGGTCGTAGTCAAACGTAACGGCGAATGGCGCGCATTGCGTTTTCCGCCAACCACGTGCCCGTAAAGACGGTGTGGGCCGGCCCGGTCATGAACACGTGGCCGGTTCCCTCATCCCATTCGATGTGCAGCGTCCCGCCGGCCAGGTGCACCCGCGCCGCCCGAGCCGTGCGGCCGGTCAGCGCACCGGCCACCACCGTGGCACAGGCGCCGGTGCCGCAGGCCAGCGTCGGCCCGACGCCCCGCTCCCACACGCGCATGTCCACTTCGTCCGGCCGGCGCACGGAGACAAACTCCACGTTGGTGCGCTGGGGAAAGAGCGGGTGCGCCTCCAGCTTCGGCCCCCATTCGGTCACGGGAAAGGTCGGCGCATCGTCGACGAAGACGACGGCGTGGGGATTGCCCATCGACACCGCGGTCACGGCAAAGGTCCGCCCGTCCACCGTCACCGGGTGGTCCACCACCGGCGCGCGGTCGACGGCGACGGGGATCTTCGGCCCTTCGAGCACCGGCGGACCCATGTCCACCTTCACCGCACCGACGCGCCCGTCGGATACATCGAGCCAAATGCGCTGCACGCCGGCACGCGTCTCTACGGTGAGCGCTGCCCGCGAAACCAGGCCCTGTTCAAAGGCGAACTTGCCCACGCAGCGGATCGCGTTGCCGCATTGCTCCGCCTCGCTGCCGTCGGCGTTGAAAATGCGCATGGACACGTCGGCGCGTTCCGACGGGAGCACGAACACCAGCCCGTCGGCCCCGACGCCGAAATGGCGGTCGCAGACGGCTTGCGCCAGGCCGCACGGATCGTCGGGCAGCCGGTCGGCGGCCACCACGACAAAGTCGTTCCCCAGCCCGTGCATTTTGTGAAAGTTCATTCCCGTTCGCCCCATCCGTTTCAAAGATCGAACACCATTATAGAGAGCAACGAAACCGCCTGTCAAACGCCCGTCTCCGCAAGGACGCTGCGGCGCGCCTACCGACCGCTCCCCCGATAAATGAGAAACAGCGCCACCGCAAGCAGCAGCGCCCCGGCGAGCCGGTAGCCGTCAACGGGAATGCGCCGCAGGCCAAACAGGCCGAAGTGGTCGATGGCCATGCTCATCGCCAGCTGGCCGACGATCACGGCCATCACGGCGACGCCCACGCCGATCCGCGGCACGGCAAACACCATCGCCGCCACGTACACGGCGCCGATCAGGCCGCCCAGAAGCTGCCACTTCGGCACGCGCAGGACCTCGCCCAGCTGCCCGTGTCCGGCAAAGAGCACGGTCAGGAGCAAGATGAGGGTGCCGACAAAAAAGTTGACCAGCGCACCCTCCAAGGCCCCGATCTTCTTGCCCAGCGTACCGTTGATGGCCGCCTGCACGCTGAGGCCCACACCGGCCAGAAGCATGAGGAGTGTCGTGAACAATCTGGCCATGTTGAACAACCCTCACTTCTCAGGAATAAAATCACCCCATCCCTCATTATCGTAAAAGCCAACGGCCAACCCGACAAGGAATGGGGGAAAGTCATGGCGAAGCGAGAGATAAACGGTATGGTCATGCATGTTAACCCTTCTGATCATCCACTCGTTTCCATTCAAAGATGAGCTCTTCATGCAATGCAATTCGTTCGTCAACCGCTTCCAGCAATTCATCATGGGCTTTCGGAGCATGAAGTCCTTTGCTGTCCAGGTAGTACAAAGCCACATGAACGCCTTCCGATTTGGCAATTTCGATCGCAGGAATTAAATCGCTATCACCTGTTAAGAGAGCAGCGTGGGTAATTAAGCGTTTTGTGCTGTGCATAACCAAGTCTACGGCAAGGTACACGTCCACCCGTTTTTGTTCAAAGATTGGGTCTTCCGTATCCTTGTCGGTTCCCCTATAAGCAAGTTTTCCTTCCCGAACGGTAAAGTTAGGCAATTTGTTTAGAGTACGGAAAAACTTTTGTTTATTTGAAAAGCGTTTCAATTCTTCATCTGTAGGTGATGCAGAAAGATAAGGCAAACAGTTGTAATAATAGACACGCAAAAGGGGAAGATCACGTACCATGAAATCAACAAGCTTTCGATAATCTATTTTTGAATTTTTAAAATATTGAAGAATTTTATCCAAAAAACCTCCATCAATAAAAACTGCAATCCGCTCTCCACGCATTCATAATCCTCCGTTCTGAATTGATCTCAAAGAAATTTAAGGGGGATGCACACGGCATCCCCGTCTCCGGATTCTTGACCTGCCATCCGTTACGCGCTCCATGCGGCGCGCCGAACAGCAGCGATGATTCTGATTCAATAGTATCCACCTTCCCCATCGGCGTCAACCATCCTTCTCGGCAAATCCGCCAAATTTTTTTCTTGTGCTATACTGGAGCAGACGCGGTTTTTTCGCAACAAGGGGGATTTGCCATGTCCATCGACGGCATCGTCCTTCGCTGCCTCGTTCACGAGCTGAACGCCACCTGCGCATCCGGCCGCATCGTCAAGATTCATCAGCCCACGCCATACGACCTCGTCCTCACCGTGCGCGCCCACGGCGAGACGCATCGCCTGCTTCTGTCGGCCAACCCCAGCGCGCCGCGCCTGCACCTGACGGACCAGCCCTTCGCCAACCCGACGGAGCCGCCGATGTTCTGCATGCTGCTGCGCAAGCACCTCGAAGGGGGCGTCCTCCAGGCCATCACCCAGGTGGCCCTGGAGCGGATCGTCCACCTCGACGTGCTGTCCCGCGACGAGCTGGGCGATCCGGCCATCCGCCGCCTGGTGGTGGAAATCATGGGCCGCCACAGCAACATCATCCTCGTCGACCCGAAGACGGGCACCATCCTCGACGGCATCCGCCACGTGACGCCGGCCATCAGCCAGTACCGCGTGGTGCTGCCCGGCCGGCCCTACGTCGCCCCGCCGGCGCAGGACAAGCTGAACCCCCTCGAGACGAGCCGCGACGCCTTCCTCGCCGCCCTCGACTTCAACGCCGGCAAGCTCGACCAGCAGCTTTTGAGCCGCTTCCTCGGCATCGGCCCCGTGCTGGCGCGGGAAATCGTCCACCGCGCCGGGCTGCCGACGCGGGAGGCGCTGTGGGAGGCCTTCTCCCGCATCATGGACGACGTCCGCGCCCACCGCTACCGCCCCACGCGCGTGCGCACCGCCGACGGCAAAGACGTCTTCGCCGCCGTGGCCCTCACCGGCGTCTCCGGCGAGACCCTCGCCTACGACTCGATGAGCCGCCTGCTCGATGATGTCTTTCGGGAGCGGACCGAGCGGGAGGCGATCCACCAGCGCCTGGGCGACCTCGCCCGCGTGGTGAAAAACGAGATCAAGAAGCACGAACGCAAGCGGCAACTCCTGCTCGACACGCTGGCCGAAACGCGCGACGCCGAACGCTACCGCCTCTTCGGCGAGCTGCTGACGGCCCACCTGCACGAGATCCCGCGGGGGGCCAGCGAAGTCCAGCTGCCCAATTACTACGAAGAGGGCCTGCCAATGGTGACCATCCCTCTTGACCCGGCCAAGAGCGCGGCCGAAAATGCGCAGGCCTACTTCAAAAAGTACAACAAGGCCAAGGTTGCCGCGGAAACGGCTGCCGCGCAGCTTGCGCAAGCGGAGGCGGAGCTGCGCTACCTCGAAACCGTCGCCCAGCAGCTGGAGGACGCCACGCTGGCCGACGCGGAAGAGATCCGCGACGAGCTGATCGAGCAGGGCTACCTGAAGCCGGATAAGGGCGGGCGCCGCAAAGGGCGCGAGACCGCGTCCAAGCCGGCCGTCTTCCGTTCCTCGGAAGGGTACACCATCCTCGTCGGCAAGAACAACCGCCAGAACGAACGGCTGCGCCGGCAGGCCGCGCCGTCGGACACCTGGCTGCACGCCAAGGACATCCCCGGCGCCCACGTCATCATCCGCGGCACGGGCTACGGCGAGGCGACGCTCCTGGAGGCGGCGATGCTGGCCGCCTACTTCAGCAAGGCCCGCCACTCGAGCCGGGTGCCCGTCGACTACACGGAGGTGCGCCATGTGCGCAAACCGGCCGGCGCCAAGCCTGGCTTTGTGATCTATGAGCGGCAGAAAACGGTCTACGTGACACCCGACGAGGCCCTTGTGCGCCGGCTCGCCGCGGACGAAGGCGCCGGGCGCGCAGAGGAGATCCGCTAGATGCGCTGCATCGCCGCGCGATCCTTCCGTCCTCGCGCGCCCACACCTATGCACGCATCCCGCGTACGAAGGCCTGCACGTTGCCAAGGCAACAGGCCCCCTGCGGGTTGTTCACCTCGCACCCGCAGCGACCCGCCTTCACGTGGGCGGCGATGGCCGCGGCGGCCGTGCTTTTGCCCGTTCGGGCGAGCTCGTCTTGGATCCGCCGGCGCGTCCACCCAAAACAGTAGCACACCGGAACGTCCGCGCCCGGATCTTTCTGGTAAACGGCCACTTTCACGTCGTCCGTGTCAAACGGACCCCCTTGCCCGCCAAAGTAGACCACCGGGCAATGCGGCGTGGCGCAAAAGGCGTAGGCCGCCTGCGGATCCAGCCGCTCCAGTGCCTCCGGTTTCAGCAGGCTCTTCAAGGTCAGCAGGGCCACCGGCTTCCCCACCTGGCCACAGCCGGGGCAGCGGGACTCTGCGGCGCTCGCTTTCCCGTTCCCGACCGAACAACACTCGCCCATGGATGTCCCTCCTTCCTCATGCCGTCGCCTTTCCCGTCAGATTCGCGTGCAACGGGAAAGGCGGGCCGCATTGTCGGCCACGATGCCTTTCGCCAATTCGATCATCGCCCGCACCCGCACGTCGGTCACAAAATAGACCATGTACCGCCCCTCCTGGCGGGACGAGACGTACCCGCACCACTTCAGACAAGCCAAATGGTTCGAAACCTGGCTTTGCGGCAGGCCAAGCCGCTCCATCAATTCGCTCACCGTGCACGCTTTTTCCAGCAGCACTTCCACAATGCGCAGCCGCGCCGGATGTGCCAACCCTTGAAAAAATTTCGCGTACAACTCGGTTGCGCGTTGCAACTCCTCGTCCGGCCGCCGCTTTTCTTTGCGCATATCGCATGCCTCCCTCATCAAACCCCTTCGCCGTTTCGCCACCAGACAAACCCCATCAGAACCGCCACCATTGCCGTGCCGAGCCAACGCGGCACAAAGCTGCTTCGGCTTTCGGTCGGTTTCCCGCCGCGCAGCTTTCCCCTCTTGGTTAAGCGGAGTTTGTCTCTCTCAAAACTTATTTATATCACAATATCATGATATTGCGTTTTAAATTAAGCGGAAAACACCCGCGAGCAACCCCCCCAGCTCCCCACCGCCGAGTGCGGTCATCGCCACGCAAAGCCCTTAACGCCTATTTTCCCCTTCAAAATGGCACTCCAGCGCATCGGCGATCGCGTTGACCACCGCACCCATTTCGGCCACTCGAGCAGCCGGAAACCCTCGAAAGGCGTCACCCAAGAGGCGCATGAAGCGCGCCCGCACCTGCTCGACATGCCGCCGCCCGGCGTCGGTCAGCCGCACGTGGACCACCCGCCGGTCGTTCCGGATGCGCACCCGCTCAACCAGCCCCTGCTCCTCCAGCTTGTCCACCATCCCCGTCACCGCACCCGGCGTGATGCCCAAGCGGTCGGAAAGGTCGGAAACCTTGGCTGTCCCGTCCTGGGCCAGATGAAACAACAGCCCCATCTGGCCCGGCGTCAACGCCCCTTCCTGGGCTACCGCCAGGAACACCCGTTTCATCTGCAGATTCAAACGGCGAATGCCATGGCCCAGCGCATGGAGCGCCTGCCCATGGTCTGGCACGCGGTTCACGGTCATCGCCCTTTCATGCGGAAACTGTCGGGCATCCTCCCGACGACGGTTTGCCTGTTTCCATGGTACGCCCCCCCACCGATCCCGTCAACGACGGGCTCCACACGTGCAAGAGAGAACGCGTCGCCCTCGCGTCGTCCACAGTGGACACATCCGCACGACAGCCGTGCGTGTAATTTAATCGAGGCCCATCCCGCGCACGCAATCTCCTCGTCGTCGTCCAGCTTGATCCCCTCGTCCGGAAAGGCGATGTGCTTGAAGAACACATAGCCGGCCAGGAGAGAGAAGCCCACGCGGACGATGACCGCCGGCGGCAGGTTGCGAAACTCGCCGTCGCGGATCTTCTTCTCCACGAACGACGTCATGAGGGTCCGGGCTCGCTTGGCGATATGTTCGATGATCGCCTCGCGAATCTCGGGATGGAAGGCGGCTTCCTGCAGGAGGATGCGGAACCGGTCCCAGTTCTGCTCCACCAGCTCGAGCCGATTTTTGCACACCCGCCGCAGGGTTTCCTCCGTGGACAACGACGGATCGCCGAAGATCGCCTGCACGTCGCGCAGCATCCGCGGCGACAGAAACTTTACCAGCAGCGGAACGACAACGGCCAGCAAGATGTCCTTTTTCGTCTTGTAGTGGCGAAAGATCGTCCCCTCCGCCACGCCGGCCTCCTTGACAATTTCGCTGGTGGTGCTGGCGTGAAACCCCTTTTCCGAAAAGAGTTTCACCGCGCGTGTTCCTTTTTCTCCAAAACCGCAAAGAGGCTGGAAAGCGAACGTCCCATCGTCGTTCCTCCTCAGCGACGTCGGTATGCCAGGGTGAAGGCGATCCTTCTCCTACGGTTATCGGCAGATGCCGCTCCTTCGTGAAGCACATTCGGCCCGCGCCAGCCCCTTTTTCTTCGCCGGCGTTTGGGCTAGGATGAGGGCAGACCCCATATCCCTCGGAACGGGTGAGTCGGGATGAAGGTGATCGTGACGACGCTGAACGCCAAATACATCCATACCTGTTTGGCCTTGCGCTACCTGAAGAGCTTCGCCGAGCCGGAGTTTCCGGTGACGATGAAGGAATACACCATCAAGGACCCGGCGATGAACATCGCCATGGACCTGTACAAGGAAGACCCCGATGTCATCGGCTTCAGCTGCTACATCTGGAACATCGAGCAGACGATTCCCGTCCTCCACATCCTGAAGAAAGTGAAGCCCGACGTGCACATCGTCCTCGGCGGCCCCGAGGTGTCGTACGATCTCGAATACTGGTTCCGGCGCATTCCTGAAGTGGACTTCATCGTCTACGGCGAAGGGGAGGAGACGTTTAAGGAGCTGCTGGCGGAAATCGCCGGCGAACAAAACTATCGCCGCGTCTTGGGGCTCGCCTACCGCGACGCGGACGGCACCGTGGTGGTCAACCCGCCGCGGCCCAAACTGGACCTGCGCCGTATCCCCTCGCCGTACCGCTTCCCCGAAGACCGCCCGCACCTCTCCAACCGCATCGTCTACATGGAAACCAGCCGCGGCTGTCCCTTCCGCTGCCAGTTCTGCCTGTCGTCCGTCGAAAACGGGGTGCGCTACTTCGACCTCGACCGGATCAAGGAAGACATCCTCTACCTCGTCCAGAACGGGGCCAGGACGATCAAGTTCGTCGACCGCACCTTCAACATCCACCGCACCTACGCCATGGAGCTGTTTCGCTTCCTGATCGACCACCACGGCGGGTGCGTGTTCCAGTTCGAGATCACCGCCGACATCCTGCGCCCGGAGATCGTCGAGTTTCTGAACGAATACGCGCCGCCGGGCGTCTTCCGCTTTGAGATCGGGGTGCAATCGACGAACGCGCTCACCAACGCCCTCGTCCAGCGGAAGCAGAACTTCGAGAAGCTCTCCCGCACCGTGCGCAAGATCAAGGAAGGCAGGAAAATCGTCCAGCACCTCGACCTCATCGCCGGGCTGCCGGAGGAAGACTACGCCTCCTTCAAAAAGACGTTCAACGACGTGTTCGCCCTCGAGCCGGAGGAGCTGCAGCTGGGCTTTCTGAAGCTCCTGCGCGGCACGGGCTTGCGCCGCGACGCGGACAAGTACGGGTACGTCTACACCGAGCACGCCCCTTATGAGGTACTGGCCAACCGCGTCCTTTCCTTCGACGACGTCATCCGCATCAAGCGGGCCGAGGACATCTTGGAAAAATACTGGAATAGCCATTACCTCGATGAGACAGTTAAATTTCTGACGCGGCACGCGTTCGAAACGCCCTTCGATTTCTTCCAGGAATTTGGCGACTACTGGGCCGAGCGGGGGTGGAGCCGCATCGGCCACCAGCTGGAAGACCTGTTCCTCCGCCTGCGCGAATTCCTGGAGGCGCGGGGCACCCCCAACCTGCCGGTCATCGAGGGACTCATGAAATACGATTACCTGACCCATTACCGGCACAAGCCGCGGGCCGTCTGGTGGACGGCGATGGGCAAGGAGGAGCGTCAGCCCCTCCTCCGCCGCCTGGCCGAGGAGCCCGAGGCGGTCTCGGCGGATTTCGCCGCCCTCCAGCTGTCGGAAGCGGAGCTGGCCAAGCGCTGCCACGTGGAGGTGCTGCCCTTTGACCTTTCCCATTACCGGGAAACCGGCGCCATTCGCCGCGAGCCGAGCGCCCTGATCGTCCACTACGACCCCACGCAGGGCAAGGGCCAGCCCTTCGCCGTCCCCCTCGCGCGTCTGGGCCTTTCCCTTGCCGCCGCCCAATGACACCACCCGTCTCGGACAACAGCTCGCGAACGTCAAAACCCGGTTGCCAGGGCAACCGGGTTTCGATTTTGCAAGCCTCCTGTCGCACCTTCCCCGCACCTACCGCCCCCACCGCTCCGGGTCCTCGCGCCAGGCGCGGAGCACGGCCAGCTGATCCTCGGAGATGCGCCCCTCGGTACGGGCCACGTCAAGGAGCACGGCGTAGCGGCACAGGGCCACCAGCGGTACGTTTGCGGCGGCAAAGTTTTGTTTCGCCGCCGGCAATTCGTAGGTGAAGATGGCGAACACGCCCACCACGTGGGCGCCCTCCTCGCGCAGCGCCGCCGCCGCAGCCAGGCTGCTTCCGCCGGTGGAGACGAGGTCCTCGATCACCGCCACCCGCTGCCCCGGCAACAGGTGCCCCTCGATGCGGCTTTGCTTGCCGTGGTCCTTGGCCTTGGCCCGCACGTAGACCATGGGCAGCGCAAGTCGCTCGGCCACCCACGCGGCGTGGGGAATGCCGGCGGTGGCCGTGCCGGCGATCACGTCGACAGTACCGGCCTGGGCGCCAATGGACGCGGCCAGCGCCGCCGCCACCTTGGCCCGCAGGTCGGGGTACGCCAGCAGCAGCCGGTTGTCGCAGTAGATCGGCGCGCGCAGCCCCGACGACCAGGTGAAGGGCGCGTCGGGGCGGAGCGTCACCGCGCCGATGGCGAGCAGGGCCTGGGCAATCTCCCGCTCGGTGAGAATCGCGCCCGCCCCTTGCGTCTCTCGTTCGGTTGCCACATCCACCGCCTCCTTCGTCGTGCAAGATGCTGGAAATGAGCCCTACGGTTCTGGGGTCATGCGCCGTTGCCCCGCGCATGCCGCCGACTCGCCCTGCCCTGGCGTTCTCCTCCATCGGCGCGTTCTGCGCCCTGCACCGCTATCCCGGCCTCCCGGTTCTCCAACGCTCCGGCCACCTCGGCCACCACCCGCTCATACGCCGCGCGCGGGTCGGGCGCGGCCGTCACCGGGCGGCCGACGACGAGGAAGTCGGCTCCGCGGCGGATGGCGTCGGCCGGCGTCACCGCGCGCGCCTGATCGCCTCGCGCCGCGCCGGCCGGGCGGATGCCCGGCGTCACTGCGACGAAGGCAGGGCCGCACGATGCCTTCACCGCCGGCACTTCCCGCGCCGAGGCGACGACGCCGTCGCACCCGGCTTCCCGCGCCAGGAGGGCGTAGCGCAGGACGGCCTCCTCCACGCCGCCCGGCACGCCGATCTCCTCGTTCAGCGTCCGCGCGTCGATGCTGGTGAGCACGGTGACGGCGAGGAGCAGCGGGCGGCGCTGGCCCGGCGTGAGGGCCCGCTCCACGCCGGCACGGGCCGCCTCCAGCATCGCCCGGCCGCCGGCGGCATGGACGGTGACCATGTCCACGCCGAGGCGGGTGAGGCTTTCCATCGCTCCCTTCACCGTGTTGGGGATGTCGTGGCCCTTTAGGTCAAGGAAGACGGCCAGGCCCCGCGCCTTGAGCGACGCGATGTAGGCCGGGCCAGCGGCGTAAAAAAGCTGCATGCCCACCTTCACGGTACGAACGGCCCCGTCCAAACGCGCCAGCAGGGCGTCGGCCTCTTCCGCCGTCGCCACATCGAGGGCGACGATAACGCTCTCGGCCGCGGCGCGCGCCGACGCCGCCGCGGCATCGCCGGGAATTCGACGTCCCGCCGCCATCACCGGCGCACCTCCGCGAGCGCCCGCACCTGGGGCGTCTCGACCGGCGGCAGGGCCTCGACCGACAGCGTCATCGCCTCGATCACCTGCAGGAGGGCCCGCGCCGTGTCGAGGGAGGTGAGGCAGGGCACGCCGCGTTCTACCGCTTCGCGGCGGATGCGGAAGCCGTCGCGCGCCGGCGTCTTGCCCTTCGTCAGCGTGTTGATGACGAGGTCCGCCTCGCCGTTGCGGATCACGTCGAGGAGGGTGGGCTCCCCTTCTTCCAGCTTGTTCACCCGCTCGACGCGCAGGCCATGGGCGGCGAGGAAGGCCGCCGTCCCCCGCGTCGCCAACAGGCGGAAGCCGAGGGCGTCGAAGCGGCGGGCGATATCGAGGGCCTCTTCCTTGTCCTTGTCGGCCACGGTGAGGAGCACCGTGCCGGTAGTGGGATCGCGCACGCCCGAGGCGACGAGCCCCTTGTACAGGGCCTTCTCCAGCGTCACGTCGCGGCCCATCACCTCGCCGGTCGACTTCATCTCCGGCCCGAGCGTCACGTCGACGCGGTGCAGCTTGGCGAAGGAGAAGACCGGCACCTTGACCGACACGGCGCGGTCTTCCGGCCAGAGGCCGCCCACGTAGCCCTGGTCGCGCAAGGTGCGGCCGAGGATGGCCTTCGTCGCCACGTTGGCCATCGGCACGCCCGTCACCTTGCTCAGGAAGGGCACCGTCCGCGAGGCGCGCGGGTTGACCTCCAAGACGTACACTTCGCCGCCGCAGGCGACGAACTGAATGTTGACCAGGCCGACGATACGAAGTTCCTTGGCGATGCGCGTGGTGATGTCGACGACGCGCGCCTTCACCTCCGCCGGCACCGTCTGCGTCGGGTAGACGGCGATGGAGTCACCGGAATGGACGCCGGCGCGCTCGATGTGCTCCATCACGCCGGGGATGAGCACCTCCTCCCCGTCGCAGATGGCGTCCACCTCCAGCTCCTTGCCCTGCAGGTAGCGGTCGATCAGCACCGGCTTGTCCGGACTTGTGCGCACCGCCTCGCGCATGTACGCTTCGAGCTCCGCCTCGCTGTAGACGATCTCCATCGCCCGCCCGCCGAGGACGTAGGACGGCCGCACGAGCACGGGGAAGCCCAGCTCCCGCGCCGCCTGGTGCGCCTCCTCCAGCGAGGTGGCCGTGCGCCCCGGCGGCTGCGGAATGCCGAGGCGGCGCAGGAAGCGCTCAAAGCGCTCGCGGTCTTCCGCCTCGTCGATGTGGGCGAGGTCGGTACCGAGGATCCTCACCCCGGCGGCATGGAGCGGGGCGGCCAGGTTGATCGCCGTCTGCCCGCCGAACTGGACGATGACGCCCTCGGGGTTTTCCTCCTCGATGACGTTGAGCACGTCCTCGAGGTACAGCGGTTCGAAGTAGAGGCGGTCGGCGGTGTTGAAGTCGGTGGAAACCGTCTCCGGGTTGTTGTTGACGATCACCGCCTCGTAGCCCGCTTCCCGGATGGCCCACACGGCGTGGACGGTGGCGTAGTCGAACTCAATGCCCTGGCCGATGCGGATGGGGCCGGAACCGAGAACGACGACGCGCTTTCGGCCCGTCTCCACGCGCTCGTTCTCCTCTTCGTAGGTGCTGTAGTAGTACGGCGTGGCCGCTTCAAATTCGGCGGCGCAGGTGTCGACCATCTTGTACACCGGGCGAATGCCCCAGGCCTTGCGCAGCGCGCGCACCTCCTCCTCCGATTTGCCGACGAGCTCGCCGATCTTCCGGTCGGTGAAGCCCAGGCACTTGGCCCGGCGCAGCATCTCGCCATCGAGGCCGTTCGCCCGAAGCGCCTCCTCAAAGCGGACGATGCCGGCGATCTTGTGCAGGAAGAAGCGGTCGATCTTCGTCCGCACGTGCACGTCGTCCACGCCCCACCCGCGGCGAAAGGCCTCGGCGATGAGGAAGAGGCGCTCGTCGTCGGCCTCCTCCAGGCGGCGTGCCATCTCCGCGTCGGAAACCGCCCGCAGGTGGGACAGCTCGAGGTGGTAGGCGCCGATCTCCAGCGACCGCACCGCCTTGAGCAGCGACTCCTCGAAGGTCCGCCCGATGGCCATCACCTCGCCGGTGGCCTTCATCTGCGTGCCGAGGGTGCGGCTGGCGTCGGTGAACTTGTCGAAGGGCCAGCGCGGGATTTTCGTCACCACGTAGTCGAGGGCCGGCTCGAAGGCGGCGTACGTGCGGCCGGTCACCGGGTTGCGGAGCTCATCCAGCGTGTAGCCGATGGCGATCTTGGCCGCCATCTTGGCGATCGGGTAGCCCGTCGCCTTTGAGGCCAGGGCGCTCGAGCGGCTCACCCGCGGGTTGACCTCGATCACGTAGTAGCGCGCGCTGTGCGGGTCGAGGGCGAACTGCACGTTGCACCCGCCGCGGATGTCGAGGGCCTCGATGATGCGCAGCGCGGCGTCGCGCAGCATCTGGACTTCGCCGTCGGTGAGGGTCTGGCACGGCGCGACGACGATGCTGTCGCCGGTGTGGATACCGACGGGGTCGACATTCTCCATGTGGCAGACGACGATGCCATTCCCCGCACCGTCGCGCATCACCTCGTACTCGATCTCCTTGTACCCCGCAATCGACTTTTCGATCAGGCACTGGCGGATCGGGCTGGCGCGCAGCCCCGCGGCAACGATGGCGCGCAAGGACGCCTCGTCGACGGCGATGCCGCCGCCCGTCCCGCCGAGGGTGTACGCCGGGCGGACGATCACCGGATAGCCGACTTCCTCGGCGAACGCGACGGCTTCCTCCACTGTGTGCACAATGGCGCTCTCCGGGACCGGCTCGCCCAGCTCCCGCATCAGGGCGCGGAACTTCTCGCGGTCCTCGGCCTTCTGGATGGCGTCGAGGTCGGTGCCGAGGAGCTCCACCCCTTCGCGCGCGAGCACGCCCGCCTCGGCCAGCTCCACGGCCAGGTTGAGGCCGGTCTGCCCGCCGAGGGTGGCGAGAAGCCCGTCGGGCCGCTCTTGGCGGATCACCTTCGTCACGAACTCCGCCGTCAGCGGCTCGATGTACACCCGATCGGCCATGTTCGTGTCGGTCATGATCGTCGCCGGGTTGCTGTTGATCAGCACCACCTCCAGCCCCTCTTCCTTCAGGGCCTGGCACGCCTGCGTCCCGGCGTAGTCGAACTCCGCGGCCTGGCCGATCACAATCGGCCCCGAACCGATGACGAGCACTTTTTTCAGGTCAGCCCTGCGCGGCATGGCACACGCCTCCCTTCCGGCTTTGGGCGATGAGGTCGAGGAACCGATCGAAGAGATCGCGCGTGTCGTGGGGCCCCGGGGCGGCCTCCGGGTGGAACTGCACGGAGAAGGCGGGAAGCGCCCTGTGCCGGAGCCCCTCCACCGTGCCGTCGTTGACGTTGACGTGGGTGACCACGAGGTCCGTGCCGGCCACCGACTCCGGCTTCACGGCATAGCCGTGGTTCTGGGCGGTGAGGACCACGCGGCCGGTGGCGAGGTCCTTCACCGGGTGGTTCGCGCCGCGGTGACCGAAGGGGAGCTTCGCCGTGTCGGCACCGCAGGCCAGGGCGAAGAGCTGGTGGCCCAGGCAGATGCCAAAGAGCGGGTAGCGCCCGAGCAGGCGGCGCACCGTCTCCACGGCGTGGGGCACGTCCTTCGGGTCGCCCGGGCCGTTGGAAAGGAGCACGCCGTCCGGGGCCAGGGCGTCGATTTCCTCGGCCGTCGTGTCGTGGGGCACGATCACCACGTCGCAGCCCCGCCGGACCAGCTCGCGCACGATGCCCAGCTTGGCGCCGAAGTCCACCACCACGACGCGCGGACCGGGACCCGGCACGCGCTGGACGCGCGCCGTCGACACGCGGGCCACTTGGTCGCGAAGCGGCGCGGCGGCCCGGAGCCGCTCCAGGAGGGCGGGCACCGGATCGTCCGACGTCGTCAGCAGGCCGCGCATCGTCCCGTAGCGGCGGATGCGCCGCGTCAGCATGCGCGTGTCGACGCCGCTGAGACCGGGAATGCCGAGCCGCGCAAGGAGCGCATCGAGCGTCTCGCCGGCGCGCCAGTGGCTGGGCGTCGCCCAGTGTTCCCGCACGACGAAGCCAAACGCCGCCGGATGAACCGATTCAAAGTCGTCGCGGTTCACCCCGTAGTTGCCGATGAGGGGGTAGGTCATGACGACGATCTGCCCGCAGTAGGACGGGTCGGAGAGCACCTCTTGGTAGCCGGTCATCCCCGTGTTGAACACCACCTCCCCGATCCGCTCGACCTTTGCGCCGAAGGCCGTGCCTTCAAAGACCGTGCCGTCTTCCAACACCAATCGCGCGCGCATGGGGATCACCCTTTCCGCGTGAAAAGGCCGAAGGTTTTGTATTGTCACGTCAGGGCAAACCGCGCCGGGTCCTGCCACGTCACGCGCCCTTCCAGCATCGTCAGCACCGGCCAGCCCTTCAGCCGCCAGCCGGCAAAGGGGGTGTTGCGTCCCTTGCTGGCAAAGGCGGCGGGATCCACCGCCCGCTCCGCCTCCAGGTCAACCAGCGTCAGGTCGGCCGCCGCGCCGACGGCCAGCCGCCCGTAGGGCAAGCCGAAGGCCTGCGCCGGCTTGACGGTCAGCCAGTCGACGAGCTGCTGGAGCGTGCAGATGCCCGTTTCCACCAGGTGCGTGTACAGGAGGGGGAAGGCCGTCTCCAGTCCGACGATGCCGAAGGGCGCCGCCGCCATGTCCCGCGCCTTCTCCTCCGCCGTATGGGGGGCGTGGTCGGTGGCGATGAAGTCGATCGTGCCGTCGAGCAGCCCTTCGATCAGCGCCTCCCGATCCTCCCGCGAACGGAGCGGCGGGTTCATCTTCCAGTTGGCGTCCGGCGCGGGGATGTCCGCGTCGCACAGGAGGAGGTGGTGCGGCGTCACCTCGGCCGTCACCGGCACGCCTAACGCCTTCGCCTGCCGCACGAAGGCCACCGATTCCTTCGCGCTGAGGTGCAGCACGTGGTAGCGACAGCCCGTCTCCATGGTCAGGGCGATGTCCCGCGCCACCTGCACCGCCTCGGCCGACCCGGGGATGCCCGGCAGGCCAAAGCGGCGGGCGAAGGCGCCGTCGTGCACCGCCCCCGCGCCGGCCAGGGCCTCGTCCTCGCAGTGGGCGGCGACGACGAGGCCCAGCTGGGCCGCTTCGCGCATCGCCGCGCGCATCACAGCGGCGTTCTGCACGCCGCGCCCGTCGTCGGTGACGGCCAGGGCGCCGGCGTCGCGCAGGGCACGGAAGTCCGCGAGCTCGCGCCCGGCCTGCTCGCGCGTGATGCAGGCGAAGGGGAGCACGCGCGCGGCCCCCTCCCGCTCCGCCTTCGCGCGCACCCAGCGGACAAGCTCCGGCCGGTCGAGGGGCGGGCGCGTGTTCGGCATGCAGGCGACGGTGGTGAAGCCCCCGCGCGCCGCCGCCTGCGTGCCGGTGGCGATCGTCTCCTTCGCCTCGAAGCCCGGCTCGCGCAGGTGGACGTGCAGGTCCACGAGGCCCGGCAGGACGAGCAGGCCCGATGCGTCGACGACGTCATGGCCGGCGTCGGGCAGGCGAGGGCCGAGGGCGGCGATCCGCCCGCCGTCGATGAGCACGTCCCGCCGCCTTGGGTGGCCGCGTTCGTCGAGGACCCAGCCACCGCGAATCACGAGGCCCATCCGGCATCGCCTCCCTGTACGGCCCGCTCGAGGACGGCCATGCGCACGGCCACGCCGTTTTCCACCTGGCGGAAGATGAGCGCGCGCGGGTCTTCCACCAGTTCGTCGGCGATCTCCACCCCGCGGTTGACCGGCGCCGGGTGCAGGATCACGGCATGGGGCTTCATCCGCCGCGCCCGCTCCACCGTCAGCCCGTAGCGCGCCAGGTAATCCTCCGGCACCGCCGCCGGGTCGACGTGGCGCTCCCGCTGCACGCGGAGCATCATCACCACGTCGGCCGCCTCCACCGCCTCATCGACGGACACCACCTCGGCCAGACCGCCGTGGCCGTGCCAGAGAAGGGGCTCCGGCCCGGCGAAGAGGACGCGGGCGCCGAACTTCGTTAGCCCGTACAGGTTGGAGCGCGCCACGCGGCTGTGCGCGATGTCGCCGATGATGGCCACCGTCAGCCCCTCGAGGCGCCCAAAGCGCTGGCGGATGGTCAGCATGTCGAGGAGGGCCTGGGTTGGGTGCTCGTTCGCCCCGTCGCCGGCGTTGACGAGGCGCATGGCCAGGCGCGGGGCCAGCTCCGCCAGCACGCCGGGTTCCGCCAGGCGCACGACGGCCGCCTCCACGCCCATCGCCTCCAGCGTGCGCAGCGTGTCGTAGAGGCTTTCCCCTTTTTGCACGCTGCTCGTCGCCGCGCTGAAGTTGAGCACGTCGGCGCCGAGGCGCCTCGCCGCCACCTCGAAGGAAAACCGCGTGCGCGTGCTCGGCTCGAAGAACAGGTTGGCCACAAACCGGCCGCGCAGCGCGTCGCTCCGCGCGTGGGGATGCTCGGCCCACCACTGGGCGCGGTCGAGCAGGGCACAGATGGCCTCCGGGGACAGCTCTTTCAAGCCGATCAGGTCGTGCCCGCCCGCCTTGCCATTCGACGGGCCGCCGCGCGCAGGTGCAGCCGCCGGATCCACGGGGTGCCTGCGGTCGGGCGCAGGATTCGGACGCGGATTTCGGATTGCCGTCGCCATGGGGAATCCTCCTTTCGCCCGTTTCGTCACGACACGCGCGCCTTGGCTGGCGCCGCCTCGGGACGCGCCTCCTCCTGCCGTTTGCCCGGCAGGAGGGCTGCCAGCAGCATGCCGAGGAAGGTGGCCATGGCGATGTTGTCGACGGCCAGCCCCGGCAGCTCCAGCTTGAAACCCCCGATGCCCGCCACCAGCACCACGGCGGCGATGGCCATGGTGCGCCGGTCGGAAAAGTCGGTGCGGTGCTCGACGAACATGCGCAGCCCCTGGACGGCGATGATGCCGAAGAGGAGGATCATCACCCCGCCGAGGACGGGCTTCGGCGTCTGCTGCAGCACCGCGCTCAGCTTCTCGCAGAAGGCGAAGGCGATGGCGAAGACCGCGGCCAGGGCGATGACGTGGCGGCTGAAGACGCGGGTGATGGCGAGCACGCCGATGTTCTCGCCGTAGGTGGTGTTCGGCGGGCCGCCGAGGAAGGCCGCCAGCGACGTGGCCAGCCCGTCGCCGAGCAGGGTGCGATGCAGGCCGGGATCCCGCATCAGGTCGCGCTCCATCACCTTGCCCGTCACGAGCAGGTGGCCGATGTGCTCGGTCAGGGTGACGAAGGCGACGGGGACGATCACCAGAGCAGCCAGCCATTTCGCCGGGTCGGCCATCGCCGCCAGCACCTCGCCGACGAGGAGCTTCTGCTGCACAAAGGCGACCGGATCGATGAACCAGCGGGCCTTGGCGATGGCGTGGGCGTCGATCATCGCCGGGTGGCGCAGCGCGGCGTAGGCGTACCCGCCGACAATGCCCACCAGGACAGGGATCAGCGACAGGAAGCCGCGAAAGGCCGTCATCGCGGCGAGGGTAACCGCCAGGGTGACGAGGGCCACCTCCACGGCCGCCAGTGAATACCGCTCAGGGTTGGCCGGATCGTGCACGGCCCAGTTGACCGCCACCCCCGCCAAACTCAGCCCGATCACGGCAACGACGGCTCCAATCACCACCGGCGGAAGGAGGCGGTTCAGCCAGCCAACGCCTGTTCGGGCCACCACCGCCGCCACGACGGTGTACACCAGCCCGGCCAGCAGGCAGCCGAGGAGCGCCGTGCCCTTGCCGTGCTCCGCCGACACCGTCAGAATCGGCCCGATGAAGGCGAAGGACGAACCGAGATAGTTGGGCACCTTGCCTTTGGTCAGCGCGAGGAAGAGCAGCGTGCCGAGGCCGCTGGTGAGCAGGGCCACGCTGACGTCGAGACCGGTGATGATCGGCACGAGCACCGTGGCCCCGAACATGGCGAAGAGATGCTGGACGCTCAAGGGAATCAGCCGGCTGAACGCCGGACGCTCATGGACATCGACATAGCCTTTTCCGTTCATGGACACATCCTCCTTTTGGGAATCGAGGCTTGCGGGCACAAAAAAACCTCTCTGCGCGAGGCGCAAAGAGGTTGCGACGAGCATGCCGCGAGGGGCACGCCATGCGCAAGCAGGGCGTGCTTCGCTCCGCCGAACCCCTTTTCAGCCTCACGGGACTGAATTAAAAGGGTTCTGCCGTTCCGGTCCGCGCTTGGCCCTCTTTTCGAGCGGCGAAGGCGGCCTTATGCGGTTGTCTCTCTTTTGCGCAGCACCACTTGGTCCTGGCCGTCCACCTCCACGAGCTGAACGTCGACGATCTCGTTGCGCGCTGTGGGCACGTTTTTGCCCACGTAATCGGGTCGGATGGGCAGCTCGCGATGGCCGCGGTCGATGAGCACGGCCAGCTGGATCCTGCGCGGCCGCCCGTAGTCGATGATCGCGTCGAGGGCGGCGCGGGCCGTGCGCCCGGTGTAGATCACGTCGTCGATGAGGATGACCGTCTTGCCCGTCACGTCCACCGGGATGTGCGAACCGCGCACCTTAGGCTGGTCGCCGCCTTTCAGCGACAGGTCGTCGCGGTAGAGGGTGATGTCCAGCTCCCCAACCGGTACGTGCACGCCTTCGATGGCCGCAATGCGCTCGGCCAGCCGCCGGGCGAGGTAGATCCCCCGCGTGCGAATGCCGACCAGCACGCAGCCGTCGACGCCCTTGTTGCGCTCCAAAATCTCATGGGCGATGCGCGTCAAGGCGCGGCGAATGGCCGCCTCGTCCAGGATCACCGTCACGTTCGTCTCCCTCCCTCTCGCGCCCACAAAAAAGGCGCTTTCCGCCGCGAGGCAGAAAGCGCGTCACACGCCGTTCCCTTCCCGGTGAAAACCGCCCCTCTGCGGGCACACCGGGTTGCATTCGCCCAGGTTCATCTTCGCTGTGCGAATCGGTTGCGCGGTCCGACGCCTTTTCAGCCTCACGGGACTGAACTTAAAGGCGCGATGCGTTCCTCTGCATTATCGCATGGTTGCGCGACGCTGTCAAGCGTGGCGCAGCTGGAGAAGGAGCCGCTCCATATCCTCCGGCAGCGGCGCGCGAAACTCGAGGTATTCCCCGGTGCGCGGGTGAACAAAGCCCAACACGCCGGCATGCAGGGCCTGGCCGTCGATGGGCAGCGTCTTGCGCGGACCGTATTTGGGATCGCCGACCACCGGGTGGCCGATGAACTTCATGTGCACGCGGATCTGGTGCGTGCGCCCCGTCTCCAGCTTCAGCTCGAGCAGCGTGTACCCCGGGAAACGTTCCAACACCGCAAAGTGCGTGACGGCGTGCTTCCCCGTCTTGGGGAGCACCGCCATGCGCTGGCGGTTGTGGGGGTCGCGGCCGATCGGCGCGTCAATCGTTCCGCGGTCGTGGGCCACTTCCCCATGCACCAAGGCCACGTACCGACGGGTGACGGTGTGGTCCTTAAACTGCCTGGCCAGCGACAGGTGGGCGCGGTCGTTTTTGGCCACCACGAGGAGCCCCGAGGTGTCCTTGTCGATGCGATGGACGATGCCCGGGCGTAGCACGCCGCCGATGCCCGAGAGATCGCGGCAATGGTATAAGAGACCGTTGACGAGGGTCCCCGACAGGTGGCCCGGTGCCGGGTGCACGACGAGGCCGCGGGGCTTGTTCACCACCACTACGTCGCTGTCCTCGTACACGATGTCCAGCTCCATCGGCTCCGGCTCGACGGCCAGGTCCTTCGGCGGCGGCACGCGGAGAACGATCTCGTCGTCCGGCTCCAGCCGGTAGTTGGCCTTGACCGGCTCCCCGTTGACCGTCACCCGCCCCTCCTTTATCCATTTCTGCACCTGCGCGCGCGACCAGTCCTCTTCCTGGGCAGCAAGAAAGCGATCGATGCGTTCCCCGACGTCCGGTTCCTCCACCGTCCACTCGTACACCAGCTCTCTCTCCATCCCGCTCACGACTCCTTGCTCGTGCCCAAGGTCCGGAACGAAAAAAGCCGGGCAGCCTCACCCGGTTGTGTTGCGGCTCGCTCCCCACATGTCCCACAGCAGCAGCGCGACGGCGATGACAATGGCCGAATCGGCCACGTTGAAAATCGGAAAGTTGATGAGGCGCGCGTCGAGGAAATCGACCACTTCGCCGAACCGGATGCGGTCCACCAAATTCCCGAGGGCCCCGCCCAAGAGCAGCGCCAGGGCCGTGGCCACCAGAGGCCGCCGGTTACGCGTGCGGTTCAGGTAGGCGATCACCCCGATCACCACCACCACGGTGATCAAAACGAACAGCCACCGCTGGCCCTGCAGGATGCCAAAGGCGGCGCCGCGGTTGCGGTGGCTCGTCAAGTGGAACACGCCCTCCCAGATCGGAATGCTCTCGCCCATCTCCATGAAGCGGATCACGGCCCACTTGGTGAGCTGGTCAACGGCAAAGACCGATGCGGCAACAACGTACGGCCACAAAGCCCTTCCTCCCCGTCGCGGACAAGGTGAAGGTGACGTTGCCATTGTAGCACAACGGGGGAGGCGGAACAACGCGTTACCGCTCGTCGTCCAAGCGCTCGACGCGCGCGATCATCCGGCGGATGCGCTCGTCCTCGGCGCCCACCATGTTCGTCGCATCGCCCTCGTCGGCCTGCACGTACGCTTCGTACGCCTCGTTGCGCACAAAGTCGATGTCGTTGTTCTCCTCATTGACGAAGACAAAGCCTTCCACCTGGTCGACGTAGCCCACCGGCTCGTCGGCGTTCAGGTACAGGTGGTCGTAATCGTAGCCGTCGCGGAAAAAGTCCGGCGGCTCCGACGTGCCGTAGCGGGCCACGTCTTGCCACGCGTCCTCGCCGTCGTACACCACGCTCTCGTTTTGCACGTCGAAGGTTCGGGCAAAGGGCGGCGCCAGCACCTCCTCTTCCACCGGCCGGCGCTCGGAGACGCGGGCGTCGCGGGTGCATTCGACGCAGGTGTGCGCCGTGGGCAACGCTTCCAGCCGCTCAAGAGGGATGGGCTCCCCGCACACCTCGCACCGCCCATAGGTGCCCGCTTCGATGCGCGCCAGCGCCCGCTCGATGGCTTCGAGCTGTCGCTCGTCGTGCTCGAGCAGGGCGACATCCTTCTCCCGTTCATACATCTCCGACCCCAAGTCGGCCGGATGGTTGTCGTAGGCCGCCAACTCGCCGGTGGTCGTGCTCAGCGGGCTGGCCAGGCCGTAGTGGTCGTTTTCCGAAAGCCGCCGACGGATGGCGTCGCGCTCCTGCTCGAGAAGCGCGCGAAAATGGGCCAGCTGTGCCCGATCCATTGTCGTCCTCCTCGTCAACAAGCAGGCTGACCCTAGTATGCGCCATTTTCGGCGGCAACAACCCAACGCCCCCTTCCCGATCCGCCCCCGCGTGGTACAATGGCCTTACCGCGCCCGGGCGCGGCAAACGGTCCCAGCAAGGAGGCGGTTCCATGAGCAACAGGACGGTCACAACAGCCCCCTTCGCCTTCGCCGTCGGCGACAACCTCACCCTTCGCGGAGAGGTGCGGGCCGTGGACGACGGGCGCCAAAAGCCGATCACGACCATCCTCGTCTGGTCGACGGCTTCCGCGCGCTGCAGGCGGCCGAACCGCACCACACCTTCCGCGTCATCGAAGGGGCCAACCACACCTTCGGCGCCGTCCATCCCTTCTCCGGATCCACGCCCCATTTGGACGAGGCCCTGCGGATGACGGTCGACTTCCTCCGCCGTGCGCTGGCCTAAGCGGTTTCATTTCGCCACGTACGTCGCCAGCGTTTTCTGCAGGGCGTGCATGTTCGTGCTGCCTTTGAATTCCTTGGTGATCGGCTCCGCCTGGCCCGACACCCAGATCTTCAGCTCGGCGTCGGCGTCGAAGAACCCGGCCGTCTCCACGCTGAACTGGGTGATGCTGCGGTAGGGAATGGACCGGTATTCCGTCTTTCTCCCCGTCAGGCCTTGCTTGTCAATGAGGATCAGCCGCTTGTTCGTGAAGACAAAGGCGTCGCGCAGCACCTTGTACGCCTTCTCGATGCGCTCGTCGTCGGCCAGGATCGGCGCCAACTCCTTCTGCGCCTGCGCGGGATCGACCTCCTGCGCGTTGCCCATCAACCCGTCAAAGAGCCCCATTTCGCTCCCTCCTTTCCCCGTTTTCTGTCGTTTCCCCCTTTATCCTACGTCAATCCCTCCATACAAATCACGCGCCCACCGTTCCAGGAAAGCCCCGGTCGGTGGGCGCGTTGTGCAGGTCGATCGCGAAGATCGCAGCGCCGGAACAGGGGATGGCGCTCCGGCCCGTGTCCGGCCGCCGCCGATTACTGCTGTTCCTGCAGCACGTGGGCGTAGTGCGTCTTCACAATGGTGGCGCAGCGCAGGCAGAGCGTCGGGTGGTCGGCGTCCTGCCCCACGTCGGGCGTCACGATCCAGCAGCGCTCGCACTTTTCGCCCGGGGCCGGCGTCACCTTCGCGGCGAGGCCTTCCAGCTTCAGGGCGTCGGCCGGCGCCGCATCGTCCGGCGCGTGCAGCGTTACCTTGGCCACAATGAACAGCTCGGCCAGGTTGTCAAACTGCTGCAGGAAGTCGTGCACGTGCGGCTCGGGATACAGGTCCACCGCCGCGCCGAGGGAATGGCCGAACACCTTCTGGCGGCGCGCTTCCTCGAGGGCCTTCATCACCTCATGGCGCAGGTCGAGGAAGCGTTCCCACTTCTTCTCCAGCGCCTCGTCGAGCCGCGCGGCGCGCACTTCCGGCATGTCGGTCAGCTGCACGCTGATTTCCTCCACACCGGGGATGTGCCGCCACACCTCGTCGGCCGTGTGCGGGATAATCGGCGCGATCAGCTTCACCTGATCGAGGAGGATGTCGTAGAGCACCGTCTGGGCCGCGCGGCGCCGCGGGCTGGACGCCGCCTCGACGTACAGGCGGTCCTTGCACACGTCGAGGTAGAAGGCGGACAGGTCGACGGCGCAGAAGTTGTGCACGGCATGGAAGACGGTGTGGAACTCGTAGGCGTCGTAGGCCTTCCGCACCCGCGCCTTGACGCGCTCGTTGCGCGCGAGGATGAAGCGGTCAAGCTCCTCAAGCTGGTCGTCCGGCACGCGGTCGGCGGCCGGGTTGAAGTCCTTCAGGTTGCCGAGGAGGAAGCGGAAGGTGTTGCGGATCTTCCGGTACACCTCGGCGATCTGGGCCAGGATGGCGTCGGAGATGCGCACGTCGGCCTGGTAATCCACCGAGGCCACCCACAGGCGGAGGATGTCGGCGCCCAGCTTGTCCATCACATCCTGCGGGGCGATGACGTTGCCCAGGGACTTGGACATCTTCCGCCCCTCGCCGTCCAGGGTGAAGCCGTGGCTGAGCACCGCCTTGTACGGCGCCCGGCCGTGGACGGCCACCGCCGTGGTGAGCGAGGAGTTGAACCACCCGCGGTACTGGTCCGACCCTTCGAGGTAAAGGTCCGCCGGCCAAGCCAGCTCCTCGCGCTCGCGCAGCACCGCCTCGTGGCTGGAGCCGGAGTCGAACCACACGTCCATCGTGTCCGTCTCCTTGCGGAAGGCGCTGCCGCCGCAGTGCGGGCAGGCAAAGCCCGGCGGCAGGAGGTCCTTCTCGTCGCGCTCAAACCACACCGACGAGCCGTGCTGCCGCACGAGTTCGGCCACGTGGTCGATCGTCTCGTCAGTAATGATCGCCTTACCGCAGGCGCGGCAGTAGAAGATGGGGATCGGCACGCCCCACACCCGCTGGCGGGAAATGCACCAGTCGCCGCGCTCGGCCACCATGTTGTACAGGCGCGTCTCCCCCCACTTGGGGATCCACTTGACGTCCTGGATGGCCCGGAGCAGCTCCTGGCGGAAACCGTCGATGGAGGCGAACCACTGCTCGGTGGCGCGGAAGATGACCGGTTTCTTCGTCCGCCAGTCGTGGGGGTACTGGTGGGTGATGAAGCCGAGGTGCAGGAGGCAGCCGGCTTCCTCCAGCTTCTGCGTGACGACTTTGTTGGCGTCGTCGTAGAAGAGCCCCTCAAAGCCCGGGGCCTCCGCCGTCATGTACCCCTTCTCGTCCACCGGGCACAGCACGCCGAGGTTGTACTTCTTGCCGAGCTCGAAGTCCTCCTCGCCGTGGCCCGGCGCCGTGTGCACGCAGCCGGTCCCGGCGTCGAGGGTGACGTGCTCGCCCAGCACGATCGGCGACGGCCGGTCGTAGAAGGGATGGCGGCAGACGACGCCTTCCAGCTCCTTCCCCTTCCACGTGGCCTCCACCTGCGGATCACGCCACCCGACCGTTTGGGCCACGTTCTCCAGCAGGCCCTTGGCCAGGACGTACCGCCTGTCGCCCGCGCGCACGAGCACGTAGTCGAACTCCGGATGCACGGCGATGCCGAGGTTGGCCGGAATCGTCCACGGCGTCGTCGTCCAGATGACGACATAGGCGTCGGCCGGCACCTTCCCCTTGCTGTCGGCCACGGGGAACAGGGCGTACAGCGACGGCGAGCGCTTGTCGCGGTACTCGATCTCCGCCTCGGCCAGGGCCGTCTCCGACGACGGCGACCAGTAGACCGCCTTCAGCCCCTTGTAGATGTACCCCTTTTTGGCCATTTCGCCAAAGACGCGGATCTGCCGCGCCTCGTACTCCGGCTTCAGGGTGATGTAGGGGTTCTTCCAGTCGCCGCGCACGCCGAGGCGCTTGAACTGGGCCTTCTGCCGCTCCACATAGGAAAGGGCGTACTCGGCGCACTTCTTGCGGAATTCGGGGATGGGAATCGCCTTGCGGTCCACCCCCTCCTTCGTCACGACGGCGTGCTCGATGGGCAGCCCGTGGGTATCCCATCCCGGCACGTAGGGGGCGTCGTACCCGCTCATCGATTTGTAGCGGACGATGATGTCCTTGAGGATCTTGTTCAGGGCGTGGCCGATGTGGATGTCGCCGTTCGCGTACGGCGGCCCGTCGTGAAGAATGAATTTCGGCCGCCCCTTCGTGCGCGCCTGCACCTTGGCGTAGATGTCAATCTCGTCCCACCAACGCTGGATCTCCGGCTCGCGTTTCGGCAGATTGGCGCGCATCGGGAAATCCGTCTGCGGCAGGTTGAGCGTTTTGCTGTAATCCATGGCCTTCCCTCCGTCCGAAAACCTTGATGCCACCTCGCCGTTCAACGAAAAAAGCCTTCGCGCCCTAGGGGCGAGAAGGCTTCCCGCGGTACCACCCTAGTTGGAAACGGCCTCCTTTGCGGCGTTGCAGATGGCCGCTTCCCCCTTCGCGATGCGTAACGGGCATCACCCGGCACTCCCTACTGGGGCGAAGCCCTGCGGTCATCGTCCGATCCAGCGGCCGCCGCGTCGGGCACGAAATGGGCCGTTGCCTCGGACGATGGACGCACGGCGCCGTTCGGGAGGCGACTCGTGGGGGATGTTCACCGCCTGCCACCGCCGGGCTCGCACCGTCCCCGGCTCGCTTGGGGTTGGCTTGAGCGGCTACTCGTCCCACTCATCGTCGTTTGGCGATTTGTGGGGCTGGGTAAAAAAGACAATCTCAGGATTGCCGATTTTCTCCTATACTATACGGAAAATCGGCCACTCGGTCAAGGATTGGGGCGCGTCACGATGCGTCTTCGTTTAAAATGAGCTGGTCCCACTCGTCGCTTTCCAAGAGATCGAGCTGCGCCTGCAAGAGATTGCGGAAACGCGTCCGGTACACCGCGGCGCGCTTTTTCAGCTCCTCGATCTCCGCGGCGATCTGACGCGATTTGGCCAACGCCTCGCTGATGATCCGGTCGGCGTTCTTCTCCGCTTCCTTGACGATGAGCTCCGCTTCCTTGCGCGCGTTCATCTTCACTTCTTCGGCCGTCTCCTGGGCCACCAGGAGCGACTTGCCCAGGCTCTCCTCGATATTCGTGAAGTGCGCGAGCTTCTCCTCCAACTCGCGCACCTTGGCCTCAAGCTCCTGGTTTTGGCGGATCAGGGCTTCGTAGTCCTTGATCACTTGGTCGAGGAACTCGTCCACTTCGTCGCAGTCGTATCCGCGAAAGACGCGGCTGAATTCCTTGTTGTGAATGTCCAGCGGCGTCAGGGGCAACGCTCGACACCTCCATCGCGAACGTTCGACAGAGAGTATTCGACAAGTTTTGAAAAACTCCTCCTGCATCCGCTGCCCTAGCGGAATTTGGCAACGCGTACCACGAGGCGGCCTTTGCGCGTTGGGCCGCCCACCTCCGCCACGCGAAAGCGCCCGAACCCGCGCACCGACACGACGTCCCCCTCGCCCAGCGTCTCGTCGGGATCGTCGGCGATGCGCCAGTTGACCTTCACGTCGCCGGCGCGAATGCGTAGGGCAGCCTTGCCCCGGGAAAAGCGCCACACCGCGGCGATGAGGGCATCGAGGCGCATCGAGGCGACGGAATGCGTTTCCTCCTCCGTTTCGGGTTCGGGAACGCGCAGGGCTTCGAGGGGAATCGGTTCCACGCGAACGCGCGCCAGATGGATGCGCGTCAGGTGTTGGCAGACGTAGGGGGCGATCTCTTCCGCCACGAGCACGTGGCAGGAGGCCGCGGTGAGGAGGATGTCCCCGAACACGTCGCGCTTGAGGCCGAGGGAGACGAGCGCCCCCAGCACGTCGCGATGCGTCAGGCGGACAAACCGCCGATTGGCCTCCACCGCGAGGGCGGCGACACGAAAGTCGCCCGGCTCTGGCCACCAGAAATCGGGATGGATCAAGGCCCGTTCGCGTTCCGCCCCGTCATACCCGCCAAAAAACGAAACGGACACCGAAGTCCGTCCGCCGATGAGGGTCCGCACGATCCATTTTTCGCGCGGATCGAGAAACGGCGTCAGCTTGGGCGCGCGCCGCGCGGCAACCGTCTCCGCCCACTCCAGGCACCGCTCGGCAAAGGGGCGTTCTTCGGGGCGAACATGCTGCAGGCGATCGCTCATGCCGCATCGCCCAGGAGCAGGTTGAGCACGGTGTGCACGCCGATGCGCGCGAAGTACAGGGCGAAGACGGCCACGATCGGCGACAGGTCGAACATGCCGATCGGCGGGATGATCTGGCGGAAGGGGCGCAGGTACGGTTCCACAAGCCGTCCCAGCAGCTGGCCAAGGGGGGTCTCGCGCAGTTGGGGGAGCCACGACATCAGCACATAGGCGAAAATCAGGAACATGTACACCTCAAAGGCGATGTCGACGATCTGGTGAATGACGTCCGCCATAGGCCACCTCACAGGATGTCGCTTATCGTTCCGTTTTCGGCGCGTCGGGGTGGGTGATCGTCCCGTGCACCTCCACGTTGTCCGGCGTGCACAGGAAAATCTGCGGGCCGACCTTCTGGATCAGCCCGTCGATGGCGTACACCGTCCCGCTCAGGAAATCGACGATCCGCTTGGCCATCTCGGGTGTCACCCGATGGAGGTTGACCACCACCGCGCGGCGGTTGCGCAGATGGTCGGCGATCTCCTGGGTTTCCTCATAGGAACGCGGCTCGCACAGGATCACCTGCGCGCCCGCCGAGCGCACGGCGTGCAGGTTCACCACGTTGCCCCGCCCCCGCACCGGCCGCGACGGCACCGCGGGCGCCTCGTCCTCCTCTTCCCCCTGGGTGACGAGGACGCGTTCCTCGGTCACCTCGTCTTGCAGCCCGAAAAACCCCAACAGGCGGTTCATCATGCCCATTCGTCACCCCTCCTCCGTATGCCCCGGTTCAACGGCAGGCTCACCCGGATCGGATTGGTACAAGAGCGAGCCGATGCGCACGAAGGTTGCCCCTTCTTCCACCGCCACTTCAAAATCGCCCGACATGCCCATCGACAGGTGCACCGGATCAAGGCCCGGGATGCCCTGATCGCGCAGGGCGTCCCGCAACTCGCGCAGCGCGCGGAACACCGGACGGGCTTCCTCCGGATCGTCGACGATCGGCGCCATCGTCATCAGCCCGACCACGCGCAGGCGCGACAGCTTGGCCACTTCGCGGGCAAAATCAAACAGCGCATCGGGGCGAACGCCGGCCTTGGTGGCCTCACCCGACACGTTCACCTGCAAAAAACAGCGCACGACCGCATCCTTTTGTCGGGCCCGCTTTTCCAGTTCCTCCGCAAGCGCCATGCGGTCAAGGGAATGCACATAGGCAAAGCGGCCGACAACGTCCTTCACCTTGTTTGTCTGCAGGCGGCCGATAAAGTGCCACACGCCGCGCCCGCCGAGGGCCTCCCATTTCGGCACCGCGTCCTGGACGCGGTTTTCACCGACGTCGGTCACCCCGGCGTCGAGCAGCGCGCGCACCGTTTCGGCGTCGACGTATTTCGTGACGGCCACCAAGGTGACCTCGTCTTCGCGGCGACCGCTGCGCCGGCACGCTTCTCGGATGCGGCGCTTGACGGCCGCAAGCCGTTCCGCAAGGGTCACGCCGTTCACCTCGCACGCATCTTGCGCCATGGCGCTTGTCCATCGATTTCGAACCCGAAGCCGTTATCCGGTCCATGCCACAAAGGCGGCCATGCGCCCGGTGCGCCCCTTTTCCGCGCGATGGGAAAAGAAGCGGTCCGTCGCGCACGCCGTGCACACAGACGTCATTTCGATGTTTTCCGGCAAAATTCCTGCTCGTTCGCACAACTTTTGGTTTGCCGCGCGCAAGTCAAGCCAATAGCGTCCCTCGTCATTGGCGGTGAGCACGCCGTCCGGAACCTCACCGCCAAAGGTCGTCCGCAGCGCGGCGGCAACCCGCTCGTCCACTTCGTAGCAACACGGACCGATCGACGGCCCGATGGCGACGCGAAGATCCCGGGGCCGCGTGCCGTAGTGGGCGACCAGGCTGCGCACCATCTCCCCGGCCACATCCTGCGCCGTGCCGCGCCATCCGGCGTGGGCCAAACCGATCACCCGGCGGATCGGGTCCAGGAAGAAAAGCGGCACGCAGTCGGCAAAGAACGCGACCAGCAAAACGCCGGGAACATCCGTGTGCATCCCGTCGGTGGCGGGAAAGGCCGTCTCGCGCGCCAGGCGTCCACGCCCCCGGTCCTGTGGGGTCACGCGGACGACGCGGCTTCCGTGCACCTGCTCGGCGCACGTGAAGGCCTCCGGCGGCAAGCCGAGCGCCTCGCACAGCGCGTCCCGCCGCGCCCGGACGCGCTGGGGGTCGTCGCCCACGTGCAGGGCGAGGTTGAAGGGCTCCGGCCCGCCGTCCGGATGGGCGCGCGACGTCATGCCGGCCACGAGGGGATAGGCCCGTTCCCACGCCTTCAGGCGAAGGATCCCGTTCTCTTGCCACACAAAGGGTTCCATGGCCACGCCTCCCCCATCATTTTACCATACTCCGTGCCGCGCGCACGGAGGCGGTCGTTCGCACGCCGCCACCCCCGCGTCAAGAACCCTCCGGCCAGAAACCCGCGTGGGGCGTGTCCGCTACCCCGCCTCGTCGGGGGTGCGGCGAGCCGGCTTCTCTTCGTACCCGTTGTCGAGGCGGACGAGAATGACGTCCTTGCCGATCTTCACAATGTTCCGCCACGGGATGACGTATTCGTTCCCCCCTCCCCACAGGCCAAACCACCGGCCGCCGCTCGGCACGATGATCGCCTGCACCCGCCCGCTGACCACATCGAGCTCCAAGTCGTGGACCTGACCGAGGCGCCGGCCGTCGCTGACATTCACCACATCCTTGGTCTGAAATTCCGACGCCTTGAGCACGAAAGGCTCCCCCTTCCCCCACGCTGTCCCTTCAGTATATGTGACCGGCGCAACAGACTTGATTGCCGCAAAGGCGGCGCACACAGAAAACAAAAGCCGCACCGGGAAACGGTGCGGAAGAAGCGGACGATCAGTTCACGTATTTTTGCATCTGCGCGATGGCCGCCTTCTCCAGGCGCGAGACCTGGGCCTGCGAGATGCCGATCTCCTCGGCCACCTCCATCTGCGTTTTGCCTTCGAAAAAGCGCATCGACACGATCAGCCTTTCCCGCTCGCTCAGCTTGCTCATCGCCTCGTGGAGGGCGATCTCCTCGACCCAGTGGACATCCTTGTGCCGATCATCGCGGATCTGGTCCATCACGTAAATGGGATCGCCCCCGTCCTGGTAGATGGGCTCAAAGAGGGAAACGGGATCCTGAATGGCGTCCAGGGCGTAGAGCACATCCTCCGGAGGAACGCCCAGCACCTCGGCGATCTCCTGGATCGACGGCTCGCGGGAGTGCTTGCTCGTCAGCTGGTCGCGCACCTGCAGCGCCTTGTAGGCGATGTCGCGCAGCGAACGCGAGACCCGGATCGGCGTGTTGTCGCGCAGGTAGCGGCGGATTTCGCCGATGATCATCGGCACGGCGTAGGTCGAAAACTTGACATTTTGGGAAAGGTCGAAGTTGTCGATGGCTTTCATCAGCCCGATGCAACCCACCTGAAACAGGTCGTCGACGTACTCCCCGCGGTTGTTGAACCGCTGGATCACGCTGAGGACAAGGCGCAGGTTGCCGTTGATCAGCTTTTCCCGCGCCGCGTCATCTCCGCTTTGCAGCTCGCGAAACAGTTGGCGCATCTCCTCGTTCGTCAGGACCGGCAACGTCGAGGTTTCCACACCGCAGATTTCGACCTTGTTCCGACCCAACGGCGTTTCCCTCCTCAAGCGGAGCGTTACTGGACAGTATCCCCGCGGGGAGGGAAACTATGCGCCTCACATCATCTTGTTGAACTCCTTGCGCAACCGCTTGAGGATGCGCTTTTCCAGGCGCGAGATGTAGGACTGCGAGATCCCGAGCAAGTCGGCCACGTCCTTCTGCGTCATCTCCTCGCCGCCACTTAGGCCGTAGCGCAATTCCATGATCAGCCGCTCCCGCTCGCTCAGCTTTTCGAGGGCCTTCTTGAGCAGGGTGCGGTCGACCTTTTCCTCGATGTTGCGGTAAATCGCGTCGCTGTCGGTGCCGAGCACGTCGGACAGGAGGAGTTCGTTGCCGTCCCAGTCGACGTTGAGGGGCTCGTCGATGGACACCTCGTAGCGCACCTTGTTGTTGCGGCGGAGGAACATCAAGATCTCGTTTTCAATGCACCGCGACGCGTAGGTGGCCAATTTGATCCGCTTTTCCGGATCAAAGGTGTTAACCGCTTTGATGAGACCGATCGTGCCTATGCTGATCAAGTCCTCGATGTGGATGCCGGTGTTTTCAAATTTGCGCGCGATGTACACGACCAACCGCAGGTTGCGCTCGATGAGCATGGAGCGCACGGCGGGATCCCCGCTCGGCAGGCGCTGCAGCAGGTATTCCTCTTCTTCCCTTGTCAGCGGAGGCGGCAAAACTTCGTGTCCCCCGATGTAGTACACCTCGTCGGATCGCAGACCCAACCAAAGCAGCAGGCGAAGCCACCACAGGCGAAGGCTCAAGCGGACTCGGGTGAACATGGCTGTCCTCCTCTCGCAAGGGACTGGCGCAACAGGTGCGGGTGGACGATGGCGCGAAACTGCCCGTCGCTGGAAAGGGGAGCGGACCGCCAACCAACGAGGATGTCAGTGGAATGATATGCTTGGTCGCCTTGGGCTATGACCACCCGATCCGGACGGACGGTCCACAGGATGCCGCCTTCACCGGAAAGCGTCCGGAAAAAGACGGGGCGCACCCGCGCCTTCCAGGCGTCGGGCAGGCGCTCCCACCACGCGTCCTCCGCCTCGCCTTCCACAAGCGGCGGGCAACCGTCCGGAAAGAGCGGCGCCAGAACGTCGGCTTCGACGACCAGCACGGGGCGTCCGGACAGGGGATCCTGCAGCCGGTTGCCCGTGTCGACCAATCCGGGGCAGGTGACCGCTTTCCCGTCCACCCATACCGTGACGATGACGCGCGACGCCGCTTGGAGGCGACCCGTCTCGATGGCCCCGTACCCTTTGCGGGCGAGCCATCCAATGGCGGCCAGACCCGCCACGATCCACCCCCACTGCATCGCCGGATGTCCGCTCGTCACGAGCGCGCCGTTCTTGACGGCCACGGGCGAATCGAGCAAAAAGCGCAGCCCGTACACCGCGCCGCCGGCCATGAACGACACGAGGTAGAAGACGCCCAGGTCAGAGAGGAAGGTGCGCGGGTTGCGCCCGCCGAAGGCGACGAGGATGAGGGTGGCGGATAGGGCCACTTTGAGCGGCAGGAGCACCGCCACGGGCAGCGGCGGGAGAAGCACCACAAAGGCATAGGCGGCGCCCACCGTCGCCGCCGCCGTCAAGCGCCACAGGCGAACGGTTCGCCGGCGAAACACCGCCGTCAGGTACAAGAGCAACCAGTCGGCGACGACGTTCAGCAGGAACACGAGGTCAAGGTAGACGACCCCACGCCGTCACCCCCCCTTTGCGCGTACCTTCAGGGTAGCACAGCGCCCTGTGGACACGGAGGGAAAACGCGTCGAGCGGAGCCAAAAAAAAATCGAGTCCCGGTGGCAGGACTCGACGCCAAACTTCATCCGCAACGTGCGGAATCATTTGCGCCGGCTGCGGTTGCGCAGGAACGTCGGCACGTCGAGGTTGTCGGTTGCCGACGACAAATGGCGCAAATCGCCACGCTCCGGCTCGGCCAGCGGCGTGCGCACCGGCGCGGCTTTCTTCGCCTCGTCGAAGCCGGTGGCGATGACCGTGACGATGATCTCGTCCTTCAGATCCTCGTTGATGACCGCCCCGAAAATCATGTTCACGTCCGGGTCGGCGGCGGAGGAAACGATGTCGGCCGCCTCGTTCACCTCGTAGAGGCTGAGGTTGGTGCCACCGGTGATGTTCATCAGCACCCCCTTGGCCCCGTCGATCGAGGTCTCGAGGAGCGGGCTGCAAATGGCCTTCTTCGCCGCTTCGGCCGCGCGGTTTTCCCCCGACGCGATCCCGATGCCCATGAGCGCCGAACCGCGCTCCTTCATGATCGCCTTCACGTCGGCAAAGTCGAGGTTGATGAGCCCCGGGACGGCGATGAGGTCGGAAATGCCCTGCACGCCCTGGCGCAACACGTTGTCCGCCTCTTTGAACGCCTCGAGCATCGGCGTGTTGCGGTCAACAATCTCCAGCAGCCGGTCGTTGGGAATGACGATCAGCGTGTCCACCTTTTCCTTCAGCGCGGCAATGCCGCTTTCGGCCTGGGCCGCGCGTTTGCGCCCCTCAAAGGTAAAGGGGCGCGTCACCACGCCGACGGTCAAGGCCCCGAGCTCGCGGGCGATCTCGGCGATGACCGGCGCCGCACCCGTTCCCGTGCCGCCGCCCATGCCGGCCGTCACGAACACCATGTCGGCGCCGCGCAGCGCGTTTTCGATCATCTCGCGGCTCTCTTCGGCCGCCTTTTTGCCGATCTCCGGGTTGGCCCCCGCGCCGAGGCCCCGCGTGAGCTTTTCGCCGATCTGCAGGCGCACGGGCGCCTTGGATAGCTTCAGGGCCTGCGCATCGGTGTTGACGGCAATGAATTCAACACCCTGAACACCCACTTCGATCATGCGGTTCACAGCGTTGGATCCCCCGCCCCCAACGCCGATCACCTTGATCTGCGCCAGCTGGTCCATTTCAAAGTCAAGCTCGAACATAGCGGTTCCCCCTTAGATAAACTCGCTCAGCCAATTCTTCACGCGTTCGAACACGCCGGAGGACGCCTTTGCCGGGCGCTTCTTTGGCTTCGTCGCCGCCGCCTCGTACGCCCCGAGGCGGGCCATCTGTTTCGCCGCAAACTGGATCAGGCCGACCCCTGTCGTGTAGGCGGGGTCGCGCACGCCGATGTAGTCGGGAATGGCGACGCGCACCGCCGCGCCCAGCGTCTCGCGAGCCAGCCGCAACACGCCAGGCATGGCCATCGATCCCCCCGTCAACACATAACCGCCGGCGGGGTCTTTGCCGGCCATCTCCAGGACCTTTTTGCGCACATGGAGGAAGATCTCCTCCATGCGCGGCTCAATGATTTCCGCCAGGTACACCTGGTTGTACTCCACCTCGTGATCGGAGCCGATGCTGGCAACGCGAAACGTTTCGGTCTCCGACGCCTCGTCGATCAGCGCGCAGCCGTGCTTCAGCTTGACCCGCTCGGCCTCTTCCGTCGTCGTGCGCAGGCCATAAGCGATGTCGTTGGTCACGTGGTCGCCGCCGAGCGGCACCGTGCCCATCTTCACCAGGTCGCCGTGCTGGAACAAAGACACCTGCGTCTCGCCGGCGCCCACGTCGACCAGCGCCACGCCCAACTGGCGATCGTCTTTGGTCAGGGCGATTTCCGCCACGGCCAGCGGCTCCAAAAAGAGGCCGGCAAGGGAAAGGCCGGCGCGTTCCACACAGCGCAAAAGATTGTGGATCACCGTTTTGGCGCCGGTGATGAGGTACCCTTCCATTTCCAAGCGGACGCCGATCATGCCCCGGGGGTCGCTCACCCCGCGCAGGCCGTCGACGATGAACTCGCGCGGGACCACATCGACGATCTCCCGTTCGGGGGGAATGGCCACCACCTTAGCCGCCTGCACCACGCGGATGACGTCTTCGTCGCGAATCTCGCGGTCCTCGCTTGAGACCGCGACCACGCCCTCTGTCGGAACGAGCTGGACGTGTTCGCCGGAAATGCCGACAAACACCTCGCGAATGGGAACTTCCGTCATTCTTTCCGCCTGCTGAACGGCGGCACGGATGGCTTGCACCGTTTGATCTATGTCAACAATGGCCCCTTTTTTCAGCCCTTCGGAAACCGACGTGCCCACTCCGATGATGTGTATCGCGCCGTTTTTCACTTCGCCGATAATCACGCGAATCCGTGAGGTCCCGATGTCCAAGCTGACCAGAACGTTGCTGTAGCGCAACCGGTGGCACCTCCTACCCAACCTGCATTACTAGTACCATTCAACAGGAGCGGGCCTTTCCCTGCTTGTTTCGCACAAAAATCGCAATTGGCCCGAAGGCGCTCACATCTCCGCGCCGGGGCGCCGCCACAATGTTCTGAGGGTTCACTCGTCCGCCGTCTTTGCCGTCCCCTCGTACCACATCGCGTCAAAGAGGTAAAACACCCCGCGCTCCTGCGGATTTTCCCGCAGGCGGTCGTCCAGGAGCTGGGGCAAGGCCGCCAGCTTGTCCGCCAGGTGCGCCAGCGACGTGTAGACGACAAACCCTTCGCGCGTATAGAGGCGCACGCGATCGGGATAGGCCGCCGTCGGAACCAGCTGGATTTCCGAAAGCCGTTCCCGGACCGCAGCGGGGAGCTTGGTCAACCCCGCGGCAAGCTGCGGAAGGCGCCGCGGCTCCTCCCAACGGGTTACCAGGGGCAAATCCACATAGGGCCCTTTGCCGGCACGATGGAAAAGGAGCACGCCGCCTTCGAGCAGGGGCACGTGTTGGCCGTTCTGCACGACATAGGCCAATACGGCCCGCTCCGTCACGGCAATCTCCACCTCATTCGGCCAGCGCCATGCCACCGCCGTCTCCTTCACTTCCGGAAGCCGGGCGAGGCGCTCCCGCACGCGATCCGCCGAGAACAGGATCAGCGTATGGCCGGGCACCAGGCCCGATTGGCGGATCACCTCCCCCGGCGAAAGGAGATGCGTCCCCGTCACGTGCACGGCATGAATTTTGCTGTACGGCGAGCGGACAAACAAGAAGGTGGCAAGGGAAAGAAAAAAGAGCGCCAAGAAGACAAGCGCCCTGCGGTTCGCCTTGCGACGGCGTACGGGTTTCACCTGAGGAATCCGTTCCATGTGCACCACCCTTTGGGAGCGGGCAAAAACGCTAGTTCCATTATAGCACCGCTTCGGCGGCGCGCAAGAAGACCTTTTTCCCGTTTCGGCGCCGGACATGCGGATCAAACGCGCGGCGCCGGTTCGCCGATGATGAGCACCTCCGGCTCAAGGGCCACCCCAAAGCGCTTGGCCACCGTCTCCTGGGCGTGCGCGATGAGGGCGAGCACGTCGCGTGCAGTGGCCTGCCCCAGGTTGACGATAAAGTTGGCATGGATGGGCGAGATTTGCGCGTCGCCGATGCGGTACCCCTTGAGGCCCGCCGCTTCGATCAGCCGACCGGCGTGGTCCCCGGGCGGATTGCGAAAGACGCTGCCCGCACAAGGTTGCTGGAGGGGCTGCGTGCGCCGGCGCCGGTCCTTGTACTCGGCCATCACGCGGGCGATCTCCTTGCGGTCGCCATGCGCCAGTTGAAACGTGGCCTCCAAGACGATGCCGGGCTCCTCCTGCAGCCGCGACGTGCGGTACCGGAAGGCGAGGTCCCGGTTGGTCAGCGTGCGCAGCGTGCCGTCGGGAAAGAGCACCGTCGCCTCTTTCAGCACGCGCGAGATGTCGGACCCGTGCGCGCCGGCGTTCATGTACACCGCGCCGCCGACGGACCCGGGGATCCCGCCGGCAAACTCGAGCCCCGTCAGCCCTTCTTTCCCGGCGAGCACGGCGAGGCGGATGACCGAAAAGGCCGCTCCGGCCCGCACCCGATCCCCTTCAAAATGGGCATAGTCGAAGCCCTTGTCCAGCTTCAACACCACCCCGCGAATGCCGCCGTCGCGCACGAGAAGGTTGGACCCCCGTCCGATCACCGTCCACGGAACGCCGTGGGCGCGCACGATGGCCAGCACGCGCTGGAGCGCCGCGACGTCCTTCGGCTCCACCCACACGTCGGCCGGCCCGCCGATCTTCCACGTCGTGTAGAGGGACAGGGGCTCTCCCAGCGCCACCCGCCCGACGTCGGCTTCCTGCAGTTCCCGAACCACCTCTTCGTACACCGCGCCATCCCTCCTCGCCGTCCCGCACGCGTCCTTGCGCATGCGGTGTGGAATCATCGTATGTGGCACCGACCTATTCCGTCCCCTTAGCGCTTCCGGCCGCGCTCGGCCAGCAGGGCCTCGACGGCCGTCCACAGCCGCGCCGCCGCGTCGGGAATGCCGAGCCGCCGGGCGGCCGCGCGCATGGCCAAAAGGCGCTCGGGGTTTGCGCACAGGGCGAGCACCGTCTCCGCCAGCCGCTCGGGGGTGAGCTCCGCCTCCCGCAGCACGACGGCCGCCCCTTCCGCTTCCAAGCGGCGGGCGTTTTTCTCCTGGTGGTTGTTCGTCACGTAGGGTGACGGGATCAGCACGCTCGGCACGCCGAGGGCCGTGATCTCGGCCAAGGTCGTGGCCCCGGCCCGCCCCACGAACAGGTCCGCCCCGGCCAGCACGTCGGGCATGTCGTACAGGAAGGGCAGGAGCGTCACGTTCGGCGGAACCCGATCGCCGGCGGCCGCCCGCACCGTTTTGTAGTGCACTTCGCCGGTCACGTAGACGACGTGCAGGTCGCCGCGGCGGCCCAAGCGGTCCAGCGCCCCGAGCATGGCCTCGTTGATCGGCCGCGCCCCGCGGCTGCCGCCCACGACGAGGATGAGCCGCTTGTCCGCCGGCACGCCAAGCAGGCGACGGCCTTTTTCCCCGTCGGCGCTGGCCACTTCCGTCGCCCGCGGATTGCCCGTCACCACAACACGCCGCGCGCGGGGAAAGGCCGCCTCCGTTCCCGGAAAGGAAACGGCCACCAGATCGGCGAAGCGCGCCAAAAAGCGGTTTGTCAGCCCCGGCACGACGTTTTGCTCGTGGATCACCGTGGGAATGCCGAGCCGACTGGCAGCGAAGACGACCGGCCCGGCCACATACCCGCCCGTGCCCAGCACCACGTCCGGCGAAAACGCGCGAAGGGTCCGCTTTGCCGCGTGGACTCCCTTCAGAAAGCGCCACACCGTTTTGACGTTTTCCCAGGAAAGCTGTCGGCGAAAGCCGCTGATCTCGATGGCGAAGAAGGGAAAACCAGCCTTCTCGACGATACCGGTTTCCAATCCGCGGGCCGAACCGATATACAACACCTCGGTTCCCGGAACGCGGCGCTGCGCTTCGCGGGCAAAGGCCAACGCGGGAAAGATGTGCCCGCCCGTCCCGCCTCCGGTCACCACCAACCGCACGCATGTCACCCCGCTATCGCCGGGGCGCGCCGCCCCCCTCCGCTCACCGGGCGTACCGCGAGATGTTGAGCAGCACTCCAACGGCGGTCAGCACGAGGGTTAGCGACGATCCCCCATAACTGAGAAACGGCAACGTGATGCCCGTGACCGGGAACATGCCGGTGACGACGCCAACGTTGATGACCACCTGAATGGCGATCATGGCCACAATGCCGGTGGCCACCAGGCTGCCGAACAAGTCGGGCGCCGTGATCGCCGTGCGCATCCCCCGCCACAGGAGCAGCATAAAGAGCAGCAGCACGAGGGCGCCACCGAGAAAGCCCAATTCTTCGGCCAAAATGGCGAAGATAAAGTCCGTCTGCGGTTCCGGCAGGTAGTAGAATTTCTGCCGGCTCGCCCCGAGGCCAAGGCCAAAGAGGCCCCCCGGGCCGATGGCATATAGGGATTGAATCAAATGGTATCCCGAACCGAGCGGGTCCTGCCACGGATCGAGAAAGGCGGTAATCCGCTTGATCCGGTACGGCGCGGCGAGGACGAGGGCGGCAAATCCGGCGATGCCCACCAGCGCCAACCCGACCAGATGCGCCAGGCGCGCCCCGGCGGCAAACAGCATGACGACGCAGGTGCCGACCAGAACCGTCCCCGTCCCCAGGTCCGGCTGCAACAAGATCAGCCCAAAGGCCGCACCGACGAGGAGAAGGGGCGGGAAAAGTCCGCGCCAGAACGAGAGGATGCGCTTTTGCCGTTCCGTCAGATACCGGGCCAAAAAGAGAATCATCGCCAGCTTGGTAAACTCCGACGGCTGCACCGAGAAGGCCCCAACGCCGATCCAGCTCCGCGCCCCACCGCGGACCAGGCCGATCCCCGGGATGAGCACGACGAGAAGGAGCAAAAAGCAGACCAGCAGGCCAGCCGTGGCGAACCGCCGCCACGTCCAGTAGTCGATGTTCATCGTCACGAACAGGGCCAGCACGCCGAGCAGGGCGAAGAAGAGCTGGCGCTTCAGGTAATACAGGTTGTCGCCGTACGCATGGTGGGCGAGCACCGCGCTGGCGCTGTACACCATGATCACGCCGATGGCCAAGAGGCCCAGGGTGGGGAGCAGAATCAGCCAGTCCGGTGCGGTGCGCGTCTTCATCCCGCCGCCTCCTTCTCCGCTCCGTCTCGTCGGGAACGCGGCCTGAGGGTACAGGCTATCCCCGTATCAGCCTATGCACCGCCGCTTTAAACATGCGCCCGCGTTCCTCGTACGAGGCAAACTGGTCCCAGCTGGCACAGGCCGGCGACAGGAGCACCACATCGCCCGGCGCGGCGAAGGCGTAGGCCGTCGGAACCGCTTCCTCCACGGTCTCGACCCGGATGCGGTGGTCAACGCCGGCGCGGCGGGCCGTCTCCAAAATCTGCTCGGCCGTCTGCCCGTACGCCACCACGGCCTTCACGCGCGCCTTGAGCGACGGTATGAGGCTGTCGAAGGAGAGGCCGCGGTCAAGGCCCCCGGCGATCCACACGATCGGCGCTTCGAAGGCGTCCAAGGCGCGCTTCGTCGCCTCGGGGTTGGTGGCCTTCGAGTCGTTGTAAAAGCGCACGCCGCCGAGTTCGCGCACGAACTCCAGGCGATGCTCGACGCCCCGGAACGCGCGCACCGCCTCCCGGATCGCCGCCGGCGAGGCGCCGGCCAGGCGGGCGATGAGGGCGGCGGCAAGCACGTTTTCCACGTTGTGCGCGCCGGGCAGCGCGATGTCGCCGATGCGGAACAGGACCTCTTCCGGACCGTCCCCGCGGAAGACCGCCGCGTCGCCGCGCAAAAAGACGCCGCGGTCCACCGGAACCCGGCGGCTAAAGGCCCACACCGTCGCGCGAACGCCGTCCGCCAACTCGGCGCTCGCCGGACAGTCGGCGTTCACCACGGCGTGGTCGGCATGCGTCTGGTTGGCAAACAGCCGGCCCTTGGCGCGCTGATAGTCGGCAAAGGTGCCGTGGTAGTCGAGGTGGGCGGGATACACGTTCAACACCGCGCCAATCCACGGGCGGAAAGTGCGAGTGCCGAGCAGCTGGAAGCTGGACAGCTCGGCAACCAGCAGCTGGTTTGGCCGCGTCTCCACCGCCGCCGCGCACAGCGCCCGCCCGATGTTTCCGGCGACAATGACGTCACGGCCCTCGACGCGCAGGATGTGGCCGACCAGCGTGGTGGTCGTCGTCTTCCCGTTGGACCCGGTGATGCCGATGATCGGCGCTTCGCTCACCCAATACGCCAGCTCGATTTCCGTGATCACGGGAATCCCCAGCGCCAGCGCCTGCTTGACCGGGGGCGCCGTGTAGGGGATGCCCGGGTTTTTCACCACCCAGTCCACTCCGGCATGCACAATGTCGTCGGGATGGGAGCCCAACACCACGGAGATGCCACGCCGTTCAAGATCGGCCACTTTTTCCAGCGGCACGGCATCCCGCGGCTTTTGGTCGTTGACGACCACATGCGCGCCCAACCGGCGAAGCAAAACGGCGGCGGAATAGCCGCTCTCCCCCAGCCCGAGAACGAGAACGCGCGCGCCAACAAGGCAATCGACGCGTTTCATCCGGCAAACACCTCAAGGTACAGCCCGGCCCCCGCAAAGAGAACGGACACCAGCCAGAAGGTCACCACCACGCGCCACTCCGACCATCCGCCGAGCTCAAAATGATGGTGAATCGGGCTCATGCGGAACACGCGCTTGCCGCGCGCCTTGAAGGAGATCACCTGGATGATCACCGACAGGGCCTCGATGACGAACAAGCCGCCGATCAGTGCGAGAAGGAGCTCCGTCTTCGTCAGCACGGCCACGGCGGCCAGCGCGCCGCCGAGGGCGAGCGAACCGGTGTCCCCCATGAACACCTTGGCCGGATGGGCGTTAAACACGAGAAACCCCAGCACCGCCCCGACGGTGGCCGCGCAAAAAACGGCCACGTCGGCCATGCTGTAGGCCGAGGCGATCACCGCATAGGCGCCAAAGGCGACGGCGCTGGAACCGGCCAATAGCCCGTCAAGGCCGTCGGTGAGGTTGACCGCGTTGGCCGTCCCCACAGCCAGAAACAGCAGAAAGGGCAGGTAGCCCCAACCCAGATCGATGCCCCAATCGGTGCCCGGGACGTACACCGTTGAGGAATAGCCGGCTTTTTGCAGCATGAGGAAAAAGACAAAGGCCACCAGGAGCTGACCGAACAGCTTCTGCTTGGCCGTCAGCCCCAGATTGCGCTTCATGACCACTTTGATAAAGTCGTCCACAAAGCCGACGGCGCCAAACCCCAAGCAAACCAGGAGGACCATCTTCAGCTCCCACGTGGGGTTGGCGAACTTCCACACCGACAGCGTCAGGGCGAGCAAGATGATCGTCCCGCCCATCGTCGGCGTGCCCGCCTTCTTGCGGTGGCCCTGCGGTCCTTCCTCGCGAATGCTCTGTCCGAATTTGAGGCGGCGTAGGAGGGGAATGAACAGGGGCCCGAGCAGTACGGCAATAAGAAAGGCGGCGATCAAGGAAAGCAGCAGGATGCGTGCGTCCATCTCTTGCCCCCCTCACTCGGCGGTAAGGCGCCGAACGAGCTCCTCCAGCGCCATGCCGCGCGACGCCTTGACCAGGATCACCGTGTCCCTGTCGGCCAGGGGCAGCACGACGCCTGCCGCCTCGTCCGGCGTCTCGGTGCACCGGATGCGCGCGGCGGGGAACCCTGCTTCCTTCGCCCCCTCAGCAATCCACCGCGCCCGCGGGCCCACCGTCACCAGCCAATGCACGCGCGTCGGATCGAGGGCCCGACCCACATCGCGGTGGAGCGCTTCCTCCTCCGGGCCCAGCTCCAGCATGTCGCCGAGCACGGCCACACGCCGGGCAAAGGGAAGGGCGGCGAGCAGCTCGAGGCTGGCGCGCATCGACGTGGGGCTGGCGTTGTAGGCGTCGTTGAGCACCGTCACGCCGCCGATCCCCCGCACGCGCTCCGTCCGCATGCCGGTGATGGCGGCGCCGGAAAGCCCCCGGCGAATCTCCTCCGGGGTAAGGCCCAGCGTCCGGCCGACGGCCACGGCGTACAGGGCGTTTTTCACGTTGTGGCGGCCGGGAATCGGCACGGCATACCGCTCGTTTCCGACGCGAAACGTCATCCCGTCCAGGCCTTGGAACGCCACGTCCTCGGCCCGCCACTGGCACCGGTGCCCGAAGCCGCACCGGACGACCGTTCCCGCAAAGCGCTCCTCGGCACGGTCCAGAAGGGGCTCGTCGCCGTCGACAAAGAGCGTGCCCTCCGGATCCAGCCCGGTGACGATCTCCAGCTTCGCCTCGGCGATCGCCTCGCGCGAACCGAGCTGGGCCAGGTGCGCCTCGCCGATGGTGGTGATGACGGCGAGGTGCGGTTCGGCGATCCGCGACAGGCGCGCGATCTCCCCGCGGCCGCTCATGCCCATCTCGCACACCACCACCTCGGCGTCCGCCGGCGCCGACAAGAGGGTGAGCGGCAGGCCGATGTGGTTGTTGAGGTTGCCCTCGGTCTTGTGCACGCGGTACCGCTGGGCCAAAACGGCGGCAATCAAATCCTTCGTCGTCGTCTTGCCGTTTGAGCCCGTCACGCCCACAACGCGCGCGCCCAATTCGCGCCGATACGCATGGGCCAGGCGCTGCAGGGCAGCCAGCGTGTCTTCGACAACGATGGCAGGCCCCGGCGGGATCCCCCGATCGCGCTGCCACAGGGTGGCGGATGCCCCCCGCTTGAGGGCCTCCGGAACAAAGCGATGGCCGTCAAACCGCGCCCCCACGAGGGGCACAAACAGCGCGCCGGGCATGAGCGTGCGCGTGTCGGTGGAAACGCCGCTCGCCCACCGGTCCAGCTCCGCCGGCGTCCCCGTCCACGCGCCGCCGACCATGGGAAGCAATTCGCGCAGGCGCCGCTTCACCATCCTCGACCCCTTAGGGCGTCCCGCGCCACCTCCGCGTCATCAAAGGGCAGGGCGCGGTCGCCGATGATTTGCACCGTCTCGTGCCCTTTCCCGGCAATGAGGACGACATCGCCCGGCTGAGCGGCACCGATGGCATACCGAATGGCCTCGCGCCGATCCACCAGGCGTACCGTGCGCGCGCGTCCTTCGTCCGGCACGCCGGCCTCCATCTCGTCGAGGATGCGCTCGGGATCCTCGGAGCGCGGATTGTCGGAGGTGAAGACGGCGAGGTCGGCGTGCTGCACGGCGATGCGCGCCATGATCGGGCGCTTGGTGCGGTCGCGGTCGCCGCCGCAGCCGACCACCACGATAACGCGCCCCGACGTGAGGGCGCGCGCCGCCTTGAGCACGTTCTCCAAGCCGTCGGGCGTGTGGGCATAGTCGACGATGACGGTGAAGGGCTGGCCCTCGTCCACCTTCTCAAACCGCCCGCGCACCGTCACGTCGGCAAGGGCCCGCACGGCCGCCTCGAGCGGGATGCCTTCCGCCAGCGCGGCGGTTATGGCGGCCAAGGCGTTGTACACGTTGAAGTGGCCGACCAAGGGCAGCGCCACGTCCGCGGACCCGGCAAAGCTTTCCACATGGAACGACGCGCCAGCCGGCGTCACGCGCACATCGCGGGCGCGCACGTCACAGGCGTCGCCCGTTCCGTAGGTGAGCACCTGGGCCGCCGTCAGCGCGGCATACTCCGCCGAAACAGGGTCGTCGGCGTTGAGCACGGCAAAGGTTTCGCATCCGTCGCGGTAATCGCCGGCCAGCTGGGCAAACAAGAGTCCCTTGGCCTGCTTGTAGGCCTCCATCGACTGATGAAAATCGAGATGGTCTTGCGTCAAATTGGTGAACACGGCCGTGCGGAACCGGCATCCGCGCACGCGTCCCAGGGCCAGGGCATGGGACGACACCTCCATCACGGCGTAGTCGACGCCGGCGTCAACCATGGCGCGAAACGTGCGCTGCAAGACCAGGGCATCGGGCGTCGTGTTGACAGCGGGCTCCTCACGCCCCGCGTACCGGATCGCCATCGTGCCGATCAAGCCACAGCGATGCCCCGCCTCCTCCAGGATGCGCGCGAGCAGATGGGTGGTCGTCGTCTTGCCGTTTGTTCCGGTCACGCCCATCAGCTTCAGCTCTTGCGTCGGATGGCCGAAAAAGCGGTCCGCAGCAAAGGCCAGCGCCCGCCGGGCGTCGCGAACGAAAACCTTGGGCACATCGACGGGAACCTCCCGCTCCACCACCAGCGCGACGGCTCCATTCGCCACCGCCTCGCGAGCAAATTCGTGCCCATCCACCCGAAAGCCGGGGATGCACACAAACAGATCGCCCGGACGAACCTGGCGAGAATCGGTTTGAATGCCGGTGACGGCAACGTCCTCGCCAACCCGTCGGGCGGCGCGATACGGCCCAAACAGCTGGCTCAACTTCATCGGCGGCACCTTCTTCAACCTCAGTATAGACGAATGTCGCCCGATTCCAGTCGTTGGCGGGCGCATCGGGCCGCGTTTGACGCACAACGTTCAACGGTCCGGGATGCGCCGCGCACACGCGATCAACACACGCTATCATTTTAATGGACCGCCGGCGGATTGTCATCCGTTTTCGGTTGCGATGCGCTTCCCCCGGGCCCCAGATACAGCCGAATCACCGCGCCGGGTTTCACCTTGACCCCGGGCCGGGGCGACTGGTACAGGACGGTGGTGCCGCTCCCCTCCACATCCAGTTGGAAGGTGTCGTAGCTGCGGCGGAGTTCGTCGACGGTCTGGCCGACAAAGTTGGGAACCGTGACCCACTTTTCTTCGCCGTAGAGATACGTCCGTTCGAGCTGTTCCTTGCGCGGCGGGACCTCCAGGTAGCGCAGCGCTTCATCGAGAATGTTCCGCACGATGGGCGCGGCCACCACCCCGCCGAACTGAATGCCCTGCGGGTTGTCCACGGCCACGTACACGACGATTTGCGGGTCGTCCGCCGGCGCAAACCCGATGAAGGAGACGATGTGCTCGTTTTGCAGGTAGCCGCCGCCGGGCGCCGGCTTTTGGGCCGTCCCCGTCTTGCCCCCGACGCGGTAGCCGTCGATGTAGGCGTTGCGCCCCGTGCCAAAAGCCACAACCCTCTCCAGCGCCTCGCGCACCTTTTTCGAGGTCTCGGGGGAGATCACCTGCCGCACCGCTTCCGGTTTGACCTCTTCCACCACCCGGCCGGTTTCCGGATCGCGCCACGCTTTGGCGACGTGCGGCCGCATCCATTTCCCGCCGTTGATGGCCGCCGATACGGCCGCCACCTGCTGGATCGGCGTGACCGACACCCCCTGCCCGAAGGCGGTGGTGGCCAGCTCCACCGGGCCCATCCGTTCCAGGGAAAAGAGCTGTCCGCGCTGTTCGCCGACAAGGTCGATGCCGGTGCGCTCGCCAAAACCAAAGGCCCGAATGTAGCGGTACAGCCGCTCCTTTCCCAATCGCTCGCCCAGTTCCACAAATCCGGGGTTGCACGAATTTTGCACCACTTCCCAAAACGTCTGGTGCCCGTGGCCGCCGCGCCGCCAGCAGCGCAGGCGCACACCGGCCACCATCGCGTACCCGGGATCGTGGAACCCCTCGTCGAGGCGCACCACGCCCTCTTCCAGCGCCGCGGCGAGGGTGATGATCTTGAACGTCGATCCGGGCTCGTACTGCCGCCAAATCGGCAGGTTGCGGTTGTAGACCTCGACCGGGTATTGCGCAAACCGGCCGGGATCAAACTCCGGCATGCTGGCCATGGCCAAAATTTCCCCCGTTTTCGGGTCCATGGCCACCCCGATCACGTTTTCTGCGCGGTAGGTCAGCATGGCGTGCTCCAGCTCGCGCTCGAGGATGGCCTGGATGGTGGCGTCGATGGTCAGAACGAGATCCAGCCCGTCCTTTGCCGGCGTATACCGCTGCCGTTCGTTGGGGATGATCCCCCCTTTGGCGTCGGCATAGAACGAGATGTAGCCGGGCACGCCGCGCAGCCGTTCGTCGTACACCTTCTCGACGCCGGAGAGGCCTTGGTTGTCAATCCCGACAAATCCCAGGACGTGGGCAGCAAAGGCGCCGCGCGGGTAATAGCGGCGGCTGTCCTCGGCGACGATGATGCCGGGCAGCCGAAGCGCGCGCACGGCCTCCGCCTTTTCTTGGGTGATTTTCCGCCCTTCCGGCTGGATGCGCACCATCAGCTGCCGCTTGGTAATCATTCGGTACACCTTTTCTTCGCTCATGCCGAGCACGGCGGCCAATTTGCGGGCCGTCTCCGCTGGATCGCGGATCTGCGCCGGTACGGCCAGCACCGACGGGGCGCTGACGTTTTGCGCCAAGAGGCGGCCGTGGCGGTCGTAAATCCGGCCGCGCTTCGGCTCGATGGGAATGTCCCGGCTCCACAGGTCTTCCGCCTTGCCCAGCAGCCATTGCGACTGGTACAGCTGCAAGTAGCCGAGGCGGGCGAGCAGCGTCGTGTACAAGAGCAGCCCCCCGATGAGAATCCACACGAGCCGCCGGCGAACGGTCACGTTCGAGACGCGCAAGGCCCTCCCTCCCCCAGTGCCCTCCGGTATACCCTATTCCCGCAGACGAGCCGGTAGAACAGGCCCTGGAGGGTGAGGACGTGCCGGCGGCTCGCACCGGTTACCGTGCGCCGGGGGCCGCCTCGCCCACAGCATCCGGCGCCGCGCCGTCCAGGGGGGATTCGGCCAGTTCAAGCCGAACGCGCATGTCCGGTGGCAGTGGCGCGCCCGGCGGCACGCTCTGGCGAACCACGTACCCGGATCCGCGAAACTCCGCCCGCAGGCCCAGTTCGACGCACAGGGCCAGGGCGTCGCGGAGCGACAGGCCGCGCAGGTCGGGCATGCGGACGCCTTGGACAGCCTCCTCCCCACCCTGGTCGGCAGGGGCTGCTTCTTCGGACGCGCCGACCGCGCGGGGCGCCTGCCTGTCCGGTTGCGGCGCATGCCCCGGATGCGCAGAGAAAGCGGCGGCATCCGACGCGCCGGGCTTGTCCTGGGGCACGTTCAGGTACAACAGGCTGTTGCGCATGATGGTCTTAAAGATCGGCGCCACCACCGCCCCGCCGCCGAGGGCCGGGTCGACATTGGGCTCGTCGACGACCACATAGACAAGCAGGCGCGGATGGTCCTTGGGGGCAAAGCCGATAAAGGAATAGACGTACTTGCCGGACAGGTAGCGACCGTCTGGTCCCACCTTCTGGGCTGTTCCCGTCTTCCCGGCCACGCGCCATCCGTCGAGGGCATAGGGCTGTCCCGTCCCGTCTGTGACAACGGTCTCCAGGATGTCGCGCACCTGTTTGGCCGTCGCCTCCGACACAACGCGGCGGCGAATTTCCGGCTGCATCCGGTAGACCACTTTCCCGGTTTCGGCGTCGCGAATCTCCTTGACAATGTGCGGTTTGAGCAACTTCCCGCCGTTGGCGATGGCCGAAACGGCCACGGCCTGTTGAATGGCCGTTACGCCCACCCCTTGCCCGAAGGCCAGGTTGGCCACGTCGGCGGGGTACATCTGGTGCTTGCGCTTGAGCAGGCCGGGGACTTCACCCGGCAGCTCGATGCCCGTCTTTTCGCCAAAGCCGAAGCGCATCACGTAATGGTAGAGGCGATCTTTCCCCAGCCGCTGGTACCCCAGAATGACGAAGGCGACGTTGCTCGATTTCTGAACGCCTTCGAGAAACGTGATGCGCCCCCACCCCCTGCGGTTGTGGTCGCGCACGGTGCCGAAGGGGCCGCTGATGCGCCCCGACAGATACGTCTCGCTCGGGTTGAACAGCTTCTCTTCGATCGCCGCGGCCAGCGTGATGATTTTAAAGGTGGATCCCGGCTCAAAGACGCTGGACACGGCTCCGTTCAAGAATTGGCCGTAATCGCCCACCTCCCAGTACCGGTTCGGATTGAAGGTTGGCCGGTTGGCCATGGCCAACACTTCGCCCGTGTTGGGATCCATGACGATCGCCGTCATGCGCTTGGGGCGAAACTGTTTTTCCGCCTCGTCGAGGGCCTGTTCCACAAAGTACTGGATTTGCTCGTCAAGGGTAAGCACGACGGTATGGCCCGGTTTGGGCGGCCGCGCATCCTTGAGACCGTTCGGCAACACGTTCTGTTTCAGGTCTCGCCACACCGTCCTCGCGCCGGGCGTTCCGGTGAGCGCCTTGTCGTACGCCTGTTCGATCCCGCCCAGCGCCTTCCCGTCGAGCGACAGGTACCCCAGCACGTGGGCGGCCAGTTCGCCGTTGGGATAGTAGCGGCGCGTCGTCTCCACCAGCGAGATACCCTCGATGCCGAGCTTGCGCACCTGGTTGGCCTTTTCCCGGTCGATCTTCCATCCACCGGGGCGCAGCTCCACCTGGTAGGCGTCCCGGCGCGTGAGCAGGTCGAGAAGCTGGGCCTCGGACATGCCCAGCACCGGCGCCAGTTTGCGCGCCGCCTCCACCGGGTCTTGCACGCGATGCTTGTCTTTCGGGCTGACGGTGGCCACCACCGTGTACGCGGTTGCGTTTTTGGCCAGTTCCTTGCCGTTCCGGTCGAGGATGGCCCCGCGTTCGGGAGGCACATCGCCCTTTGCCGCCCACATCCGCTCAGCGCGCGCCACCAACCAATCGGCCTCGACCACCTGCAGCCAGAACAGGCGGACGAGGAGGAAAAAAAAGAGCAGCGTGATCCCTGCTCCGATCAAAAGGGCGCGCAATTTGATCGCCGCTTTGCCGTCCATTCGCGCGCATCCCCCCTACGGACGGTTCAGCCACCGCACCGCGCCCTCATTGGCCACAAGGCCGTACTTTTTGGCGACCGCGTACACGCGCTGGGGCGAGCTGAGCTCGGCGATTTTCAGCTGCAGGGCGATGTTCTCCTCCCGCGTTTGCGCGATTTGCTTCTGGAGCGCTTGAATCTGGTAGTTGTTCTCGACAATTTGGCTTTGCCGGTCCAACAGGAACCCCAAGGTGCCCAGGACCGCCAGCAAGGCCCCGAGATATGCCAATTTCTCGCGCAAGGACAGCCGCGTGCGCGCCCGCACGGCCACCCTTCGCTTCTCTTGTTGGCGCGGTTTGACCTGCGGCTGTGCCACGGCCAGGTTGCCGTATCCGATCCGCTTGCTCATCCGTGATTCCCCCTCTCTTCCACTTGCCCGCTTGCGTCGCCCACCCGTTCCGCGACACGCAGTTTGGCCGAACGCGCGCGCGGATTGCGCCGCACCTCGTCTTCGCTCGGCACGATCGGTTTTTTCGTCAGCACCCGCACCAGCGGTCTTCTGCCGCACGCGCAAACCGGCAAGCCTGGTGGGCAGATGCACCCGCGGCTCCACTCCCGGAACGCCTGCTTGCAGATGCGGTCCTCCAGGGAATGGAAGGTGATGACCGCCACGCGCCCGCCGGTGGCGAGATGCGCCACCGCCGCTTCGAGTCCTTCCCGTAGGGCATCCAGTTCGTCGTTGACGGCAATGCGCAGCGCTTGAAACGTGCGCCGGGCGGGGTGCGGTCCGGTGCGCCGCGCCGGCGCGGGAATCGCGCGCTTGACGATCTCGACCAGCTCGCCGGTTGTTTCGATCGGCTTTCTGGCCCGCGCCCGCACCATCTCGCGGGCGATGGCCTTGGCGAAGCGCTCTTCCCCGTAGCGGCGAAGAAGTTCGGCCAGCTCCGCCTCGGTCAGGGTGTTGACGAGGTCGGCCGCGGTGATGGGACGTTCGGGGTCCATCCGCATGTCGAGCGGCGCGTCAAACCGGTAGCTAAACCCCCGCTCCGCCTCGTCGAACTGGGGCGAGGAAACGCCCAGATCGAACAACACCCCCTGCACGCGGGCGATCCCGAGTTCGGCCAACACAGCGGCCAGGTGGCGGAAGTTGCGTTTGACGAGGCGCACGCGGTCGCGATACGGCGCCAGGCGCCTCGCCGCCGCTTCCAAGGCCGCGTCATCTTGGTCGAGGGCGATGAGGAGCCCATCCGGCCCCAATCGCTCGGCAATGCGCGCGCTGTGACCGCCCCCGCCCACTGTGCAATCGACGTAGACGCCATCGGGGCGAACGGCCAAGGCGCCGACCGCCTCTTCCAAGAGCACCGGTTCGTGAACAAACACGTCGCATCCCTCTTTGCCGGGTCGGGTTCGCCGAACGCTACAGATCGAAATCGACGATCTTTTCGGCGATCTCCACAAAGGTCTCCTGTTGCTGGCGGATGTAGTCTTCCCACCGCGCCTTGTCCCAAATCTCTACGCGGCTCCCCACGCCGATGACGACGCACTCCTTGGTGAGGTGGGCGTACTCGCGCAGGTTGGCCGGCAGGTTGATGCGCCCTTGCCGATCCACTTCGCATTCCACGGCACCGGAAAAGAAGAACCGCGTGAAGGCCCGCGCGTCGGCCCGGGTGAAGGGGAGCGCCCTCAGCTTCTGTTCGAGGGCTTTCCATTCGCTGAGGGGATAGGCAAACAAGCAGTGGTCCAATCCGCGCGTCACAACGAAGGGCGAACCGAGCCCTTCCCGGAACTTGGCCGGGATGGTCAGCCGTCCCTTGTCGTCGAGGGCATGCTGGAACTCCCCCATAAACATGGCCCATCCCCCGCTTGGCTCCCCATTCTCCCCCACATCCCCCCACTTTTCACCACGCTATACCCAATTCTCTGCGAACGGGCAAATTCCTGCCGGGAAACGAAAACGTTCCGAAAACGCAACACTCGACCCATTTCGACAACAGGGTGAAAGGGAAAAAGGCCTCGCGCAGGTGCGACAAAAAAAAGCGTGTAGACCTTGTCCGTTCTTCGTGCAAGGTCTACACGCGCACACGGGGCATGGCCCCTGTCCCGCGCGGGTGGCTTCAACGCGAGGCGCTTCATTTATGTGGGTGCTCGTGCTGGTGCTGGGCCATGGCATCGCGCGCCCGCTCCACGTCGGCCCGCAAGCGGTCAACCAGTTGCACCAGGCGCGGCCAATCCGGCTGCGCCGCGACTGCTTTGGCCAACGCCGCGCCGTCGGAGGCGATGGCCTGCACGTGATGCCCGTGAAAATGAAGGCTGTGGACGTCGTCGCCGGCGTTGATCAGCCGAATGAGGTACCGGCCGCCTTTTTTGACGCGCAGCGGCGAGATGGCCGAATCGATCTTCCCGTTGATGGTGAAGGAGGCCGGATAGCGCTCGAGGGTGTCGTACTCCCCGTTCACTTGCACCCCCTCCGCCATCGTGCCGGGGTACTGCCCGGCCTCGCGCGCTTCGGCGACGCTCAGGCGCGGGTCGCGCTCGCTCAGCATCAGCACAAACTCGCCGTCGTACCGCGCGGTCGCTTCTCTCGGCTCCACAATGAACGCCCCATACAGCCCCATTTGCGGGTGCCGATCGGGCTCCACATGGCAATGGTAAAAATACGTGCCCGGCGGCGCGTCAAACTCGTAGGTAAAGGTTTCGCCTTGTTCCACCGTCTTCTGGCTCACATCCGGCGTCCCGTCCCCAGCGAAGCTGTTGTCCACGCCGTGAAAATGGATGGTGTGCGGCTCGGCCTGCTCGTTGTGCAGCACCACTTTGACGTGCTCGCCTTCCCGCTCGCGGATCTCCGGCCCCGGAACGGATGGGGGCCCGCCGGACGGTTTCGCGCCGGGTCCCACAGGCCAAATCCCCACCTGTACAACGTCAGTCCGGGCGCCAGCTCCTGCTGCAGGTTGCCAATGTAGAGGTGCACCACCCGTTCGGTTCGCGGTGCGGTCTTGACCGGCGATGATGTCTCTTGGACCGCGCACCCGGCCATCGAGAGGGCCACGGCTCCCACAAGGGAGCAGCACAACCATGCCCTTGCGCACCCGCTTTTCAACCTTGATCGCCCACTTGATAATAATTCTTATTCTCATAACCAACACCAGTATGGCCCATTTCCGCCCGCATGTCAACGAGAAATCCCCCGAATCCATCCCCCGACAACAAAAAGGCTGCCGGTCCGCTCAGGAACCGGCAGCCGCCGTCCGTGTGGATTGGCCCGGGCGTCTCTTACACCTTCCAGCTTTCCAGGTACCGCTTTTGCGCGTCGGTCAGCTCGTCAATGCGGATGCCCAGCGCCTCGAGCATGTAGCGGGCCACCTGCTGGTCGATGGCGTAGGGCACCTCCAGCACGCGCGGGCCCACTTCGCCATGGTGCTCGTTGATGTACTGGAGCGACAGGGCCTGCAGGGCGAAGGTCATGTCCATGATCTCCGCCGGATGCCCGTCGCCGGCGGCCAGGTTGACGAGGCGCCCGTCGGCGAGGAGGTACAGCCGGCGCCCGTCCTCCAGCGTGTACTCGGTGATGTTCTTGCGCACCTCGCGCACCGACCGGCTCAGCTTGCGCAGGTCGTTCTTGTTGATTTCCACGTCGAAGTGGCCGGCGTTGGCCAAAATGGCCCCGTCCTTCATCTTGGGGAAGTGACGGGCGTCGATGCAGCTGGCGTTGCCGGTGACGGTGACGAAGAAGTCCCCCAGCGGAGCGGCTTCCTCGAGGGCCATCACCTCAAAGCCGTCCATGTACGCCTCGATAGCCTTGATCGGGTCCACCTCGGTGACGATGACGCGCGCACCGAGGCCCTTAGCCCGCATGGCCACGCCCTTTCCGCACCAGCCATAGCCGACGACGACCGCCGTCTTGCCGGCCACGACGAGATTGGTCGTGCGCATGATGCCGTCCCACACCGACTGGCCGGTGCCGTAGCGGTTGTCGAACAGGTGCTTGCAGTAGGCGTCGTTGACGGCCACCATGGGGAAGCGCAGCTTTCCTTCCTTCTCCAACGCGCGCAGGCGGATGATGCCCGTCGTCGTCTCCTCGCATCCGCCGCGGATCTTCTTGGCCAAATCCGGCCGTTCGGCGTGCAGGATGGCCACCAGGTCGCCGCCGTCGTCGATGATCAGGTCCGGCTCCGTCTCCAGCGTCTTGATAAGAAAGTCTTTGTACTCGTCCGCCGTCAGGTTGTACTTGGCGTAGACGGTGATGCCGTCCTCCACCAGCGCCGCGGCCACGTCGTCCTGGGTGGATAGGGGGTTCGACCCGGTAATGGCCACGTTGGCCCCGCCGGCGTGGATCACCTTGGCCAGGTACGCCGTTTTGGCTTCCAGGTGCAGGCAAATGGCCACGTTCAGGCCGGCGAAGGGCTTGGTGCGTTCAAATTCCTCGCGGATGCGGCTGAGCACCGGCATGTGGGCGGCCGCCCACGCGATTTTCCGATGGCCGTCTTTGGCCAGCGCCATGTCGCGAACGATGCTCATCGATCGGCTCCTCCTTCGGGGATCTCCCGTATCACGCTTACAACAACACGATGGCGTGGCGGCCGTCGGGCTCGCCGAGGGCGTCAAGCAGCCGATCGACAAGCCCGTCGTACCGCACGAGGTAGGCGAAGACATTGAACACCCGCTCCTGGAGGCGGTCCTTGGGCCACAGCGACAGGCGCACGCGGCGCAGCTGGCGCAAGGAGGCCTCGTGGCGCGCCTCCCATTCCCGCTCGAGGCGCCGGCGCAGCCAGGCGAGGCCCTCTTGTGCCCGCGCGCGGCTCGCCTCCGTAAGATCGCGCGCCGCCTGGCCCAGCGGGGCGAACCGCTCGGCCAACCGCGCGTACAGGTCGGCGAGGGCGGTCTCTGCCTCGGCAAAGGCGGCGTCGAAATCGAGGACGCCAAGCCCCTTGCGCCACGCCGCCTCCAGCGCGTCGGGATCGACCAGCGCCTCGCGCGGGGACAGGCCGGCGCGGCGCAGGGCCTTCTGCAGCGTCCCTTCGACCAGCGTGACGCTCAGGCGCGGCACCACCGGGGGCATCTCCCACCCGGCCAAGGCGAACAGCTCCTTGTACAGGCCCCAGTACGCGATTTCGCCCGGACCGCCGACAAAGGCCAGCACCGGGAGCAGCGCCTCCTGCGTCAGCGGCCGGGTCACGACATCGGCGGAGAATTCCTCCGGCGCATCCGTCACCCGCCGCGCCAGCTCGGCCGGCGTGAGGTGAAGGGTGCCGTCATCGGTGACGAAGGCGCCGTCCCTGACCCACAGCTTCTTCCGTTCCCCCGCCCCGGTCCAGAACAGATGGGCGTCGCCGTCGCGCACGTCCACCTGGGGCGTCAGGCCTTGCGCCACAAACCAGGCCGCGTTTTGGGCCAGCGCAGCGCGCAGGTCGTCGTTTCTCTCCACCGCCGCCCGGAACGCGTCAACCTTCAACGGGGCGAGGTTCACGTCGCCCGAATCGAGCAAAACGAGGCCGTGTTTCCCAAACAGCTCGGCCATCACCCGGGCGAAAAACGTCACGAGGGTGTCCGATTCGGCGGCGAAGGCAAGCAGCTTCTCCCGCCATGCCGGCTTGAACTCGGTGTCCGGCAGCAGGGCGAAAACCCGTTCGACGACGGCCTCCAGCTCCCCCGGCGGCAGCCGCCACCGCGACACGCTGACGCGCGCCTTCGGCTGGATCGACAAGCGGACCGTCTCCAGCGTCCGATCGGGGGTCAGCACCGTTACATGCCCCGGTTCGGCCACGTCGTGGTCTTCGCCGGCGATCCAGAACACCGGCACCACCGGCCGGCCCAGGCGCGCTTCCTCCCGCCGGGCCACGCGGATCAGCGTGAGGGCCTTGTACACTGTGTACAGGGGGCCGGTGAGGAGCCCCGCCTGCTGGCCGCCGACGACGACCAGCGCCGCCGGATCGCGCAGGCGCTCGACATTGGCCAAGGCGGCGGGATGGTTGCCGACGGCGCGGTTGAAGGCGGCCAGGGCATCGGCAAGGGCCGCGCGCCGTTCGGCCGGATAGCGCAGGCGGGCGGCGCGCGCATCCCATGTCGTCGCGTCAAAGGGAGGATAGACAAAGCGCGCGCGGGCCGCCGCGCGGCCGTCGACGTAATCGCGCACAAAGGGGGACAAGGCCGGCCATGCCGTTTTGACAATCTCCATGCGCAGGCCTCCCGGTTGGCCAGATCGTTCCTCTCGCAGTATAGCACGGGCGCCGTGGGGAGGACAATTCCGATTGTTGAATCTGGAATTCCTGGTTACGAGGGCCAGTTTGCGGCACGGTTTACGGCGCCTCGTCGGCGTCACCCCTTACGGCCATGGACCAGCGCTTCCTTGGCCCGCACGAGTTGGGCAAGGGTAGCGTTCACCGGCGCCGCCAATCCCCGGCGCGCGGCGCGGGAGGCCACCGCGCCGTTCAGATGGGCGATTTCCGTCGGATGCCCGCGCTCGAGGTCTTGGAGCATTGACGAGCGGTTGGCCGCCGTCCTGCGGCAGACGGCGAAAACCTCATCGAGGAGGCGGTCGGCGATCGGCGCTCCCACGGGGTCATCGCCCAGCACGACGCCTTCGGCCGCCGCCACCGCCGCCACCTCTTCGACCACCGCGCGCATCACCGGATGCAGCTCCGCCGCGTCAACCAAGGCCCCGTTGGGCACGCCGAGAAGCGCCGTCAGCGGGTTGATCGCGCAATTGACGGCCAGCTTTCGCCACATGCGCGGGCGAATGTCGGGCTTCGCGCAAGTCGCAAAGCCGGCCCGGCGCAGGACGGCCACCAAGGGGGAAAGAGCCGCCGCGCCTCCGGCTGGCCCCTCGCCTCCCGGTTTCATCGGCCCCAGATGCGTCTCACCCCGGCCGGTGTGGTGCACGCGCACGGCGTCCATCCGCAGCGCCCCCTCCGTCGTCACCGCCGCATAAAGGCGCGCCTCCTCCACCCACCGAGCCAGCACCTCCTCGTGGCCCAGCCCGTTGAGCCAGGCCACCAGCCGCCCGGTCCCGCCCAGCCAGGCGGCACACACCGGTGCGGCGTCGGCGACATGCCGCTGCTTGACGCAGAGCAGCACCCATTCCACCGGGCCGTCCGGCGGATCGGCAGCGGCAAAAGCCGGCACGCACGCGCGGATCGTGCCGTCGACGGCCTCCACGCAGAGGCCCTCGGCCCGCAGCCGGTCGCGCTGCGCCGCGGTGCGCACCACCAGGCGCACGTCGGCCCCCGCGGCGGCCAGGCGCCCGGCCAACAAAAGTCCCAGCGACCCGCCGCCAACGACGGCGATGCGCCCGGCCGCGGCGGCCTCCTTCACCTTGCGCGTCATGGGTCCACCTCCTTCTCGGTACGCGTATGTGCCCACGCCTTCGCACGCGCCTCGCGCCAGCGCCCTCTCCAACACCATACCGCTCCGCATCACGACAAAAAAGCCCCCGGACCGTCCGTCCGGGGTGCCTCGGCCGCGCACGTGTTCCCTCCGAAACGGCGCGCCGCTTCCCGCATCCTGCACCCTCACACCGGATACACCGGCTTCTTCCGCTCGGAAAAGCGCGCCTCCTTCGTCCGGTACAGGGCGAAGCGGGCGATCAGCTCGTCGCGCAGGGCGTCGGTGGGCACGATGGCGTCGACGATCAGGTCGGAGGCCAGGCGGTAGATGTCGATGTCCTCCTGGTATTCCTTGCGCTTTTCGAGGATGAAGGCCTGCCGCTCCTTCGGGTCGGCAATGGCCTGGATCTTGTTGCTGTAGACGGCGTTGACGGCCGCCTCCGGTCCCATGACGGCGATCTGCGCCGTGGGCAAGGCCAGGCAGCAGTCGGGCTCGAAGGCCGGGCCGGCCATGGCGTAGAGCCCCGCACCATAGGCCTTGCGCACGATGACGGAGATCTTCGGCACGGTGGCCTCGGAGATGGCGGCGATCATCTTCGCCCCGTGGCGGATGATCCCGGCCCGCTCCACCTTGGTGCCGATCATGAAGCCGGGCACGTCGGCCAGAAAGAGGAGCGGGATGTTGAAGGCATCGCACAGGTGGACAAACCGCGTCGCCTTGTCGGCTGAGTCGACGAACAGCACGCCGCCCTTCACCTTCGACTGGTTGGCGACGATGCCCACCGCCTCCCCGTTCAAGCGGGCAAAGCCGGTGATGAGCTCCGGGGCGAACAGCTTCTTGATCTCGAAGAACGACCCCTCGTCGACGAGGGCGTCGATCAGCTCGTACATGTCGAAGGGCACGTTCTGGTTCTCCGGCACGATGTCGGCGATGGGCCGGGCATCGGCCTTGGGCGGACGCGGCGCGGCGGCCGGCGGGCGGCCCTTGTAGTTGTCGGGCATGTAGGCGAGGTACTGGCGGGCCAGGGCGATGGCCTCCTCTTCGCTCGCAGCCAGGATGTCGCCGCAGCCGCTCACCGAGCAGTGCATGCGCGCCCCGCCCATCTCCTCCAGCGTGACCTTTTCCCCGATCACCATCTCGGCCATGCGCGGCGAGCCGAGGTACATGCTGGCGTTGCCGTCGACCATGATCACCACGTCGCAGAAGGCGGGAATGTACGCCCCGCCGGCGGCCGACGGGCCGAAGAGGAGACAGATTTGCGGCACCATTCCCGACAGCTTCACCTGGTTGTAGAAGATGCGCCCGGCGTGCCGGCGCCCGGGGAACATCTCCACCTGGTCGGTGATGCGCGCCCCGGCGGAATCGACAAGGTAGAGGATCGGCACCTTGAGGCGCTCCGCCGTCTCCTGGATGCGCAGGATCTTCTCCACCGTGCGCGCGCCCCACGAGCCGGCCTTCACCGTGGCGTCGTTGGCCATCACGCACACCGTGCGCCCGTGGATCTTGCCGATCGCCGTCACCACGCCGTCGGCCGGCAGGTCGCCCGCCGTGAAGTTGGCGAACAGCCCGTCCTCCACCACGTACGCCCCGTCGTCAAAGAGGAGCTTCAGGCGGTCGCGGACGAACAGCTTGCGCGACGCCTTCAGCTTGGCGTGGTACTTGGGGTCGCCGCCTTTTTTCACCTGCTCGGCCCGCTCGCGCAGCACCTCGTCCAGCTTGTGCGTACCCGTTTTCGTCTCTTGCGCGGACATTCCAGCAAGCCTCCTTTCCCGTTCTCCCCTTCCCGCATCGCCGCAACCGGCGTGTTCTCAGGCCATCCGCTCGGCCGTGCAGGCGGCCAGCACGCGCGACGGGAGCTTGCGCCCCAGCCGCTCCTGGATAAACCGCCCCGCGGACACGAGGCGGTCGAGGTCGACACCGGTCGCGTAGCCCATCCCGTGAAGGAGGTAGACGAGCTCCTCCGTGGCCACGTTGCCCGACGCGCCGGGGGCGTAGGGGCAGCCGCCCAGCCCCCCCACCGAGCTGTCGAAGGTGCGGATGCCCACCTCCAGCGCCGCGCACACGTTGGCCAGCGCCGTGCCGCGCGTGTCGTGGAAATGGCCGGCCAGGCGCTCCGCCCCGAAACGGTTCGCCAGTTCGGCAAACCGCTCCCGCACCTGCTTCGGCGTGGCCACGCCGATCGTGTCGCCGATGGACACCTCACGCACGCCCATCGCCAAGAGCCGTTCGGTGACGCCAAGCACGCGCTCCAGCGGCACCTCGCCCTCATACGGGCAGCCGAAGGCCGTCGACACGTAGCCGCGCACGGACAGCCCCGCCGCCGTCGCCTCCCGCACCACTTCCTCGAGCACCGGGAAGGTTTCATCGATCGTCTTGTTGATGTTCTGCCGGTTGTGCGTCTCGCTGGCCGACAGGAACACGGCAATCTCCGTCACCCCGGCGGCCAGGGCCCGCTCCAGCCCGCGCGCGTTGGGCACGAGGGCGGCATAGGTCACCCCTTCCCGCCGGGAGAGGCGGCGGAACACCTCGTCGGCGTCGGCCAGCTGGGGAATCCACTTCGGGTGGACGAAGGACGACACCTCAATGTAGGCAAGGCCGGCGTCCTGCAGATGCTCGATCAGCGCCACCTTGTCCTCGGTGGGCACAAAGGTGGCCTCGTTCTGCAGCCCGTCGCGCGGCCCCACCTCGACGATGCGCACCCGCTCGGCCACGGTCTCACCCTTCCAGTTCCACGAGGACGTCGCCCTCGTTGACGAAGTCGCCCTCCTTCACGTTGACGGCGCGCACCGTGCCCGCCGCCTCCGCTTGGACGGGGATTTCCATCTTCATCGACTCGAGGACGACCACGTCCTGTCCCGGCTGCACCGCGTCGCCCACCTGGACGTTGACGCGGATGACGATACCGGCCATGCTCGCGGCAATCGCGTTCACGACTGTCTCGCCCCTTTCTGCTCCTGTGCTTGCAGCTCCTGCACGAGGTGCGTGGTGTACCGTCCCTGCACAAAGGGTTCGCTTTCCAGCACGCGCTGAAGAAACGGGATGTTGTGCTTGAGCCCCTCGATGCGGTAGGCGGCAAGGGCCGCGCGGCCGCGTGCCAAGGCTTCCTCGCGCGTGGAACCGCTGACCACCAGCTTGGCGATCATCGGGTCGTAGTACGGCGTCACCGTCAGGCCGGCTTCCACCCCGTCGTCGACGCGCACCCCCTCTCCGCTGGGCGGCTCGTAGGCGACAATCCGCCCCGGCGCCGGCAGGAAGGTGACGGGATCCTCGGCGTAGACGCGGCACTCGATGGCGTGCCCCTTGCGCCGCGCCGCCACGTCCTCCTGCGTGAAGGGCAGCGGCTTGCCCTCGGCGATGTCCAGCTGCAGCGCGACGAGATCAAGCCCCAGCGTCTCTTCCGTGATCGGGTGCTCCACCTGCAGGCGGGTGTTCATCTCGAGGAAGTAGAAGTTCTGGTCGGCGTCGACGAGAAATTCGACGGTCCCGGCGCCGACGTAGCCCACCGCCTTTGCCGCGGCCACCGCCGCCGCGCAGATGGCCTGCCGCGCCTCCTCGGTGAGGAAGGGCGACGGCGTCTCCTCGATCACCTTTTGATGGCGGCGCTGGACCGAACAGTCGCGCTCGAACAGGTGGACGACGTTCCCGTGGGCGTCGGCGAGAATCTGCACCTCGATATGCCGCGGGTCGTCGATGTACTTCTCCAAAAAGACGTCGCCGCATCCGAAGTAGGCCTTGGCCCGCGCCGTCGCCGTCCCGTAGGCGGCCTTGAGCTCCTCCGGCGTGCGGCACACCTGCATGCCGATGCCGCCCCCGCCGGCGCTGGCCTTCAGCATCACCGGGTAGCCGATGGCCGCCGCAGCCCCGAGCGCCGCCTCCACCGACGCGAGCGGCTCGTCGGTGCCGGGGACGACGGGGACCCCCGCCCGCTGCATGGTCCGGCGGGCGTTCACCTTGTCGCCCATGGCGGCGATCACATCGGGATCGGGACCGATGAAGGCAATCCCCTCTTCCCGACAGCGGCGGGCAAAGGTCGGGTTTTCCGACAAAAAGCCATACCCCGGATGGATCGCGTCGGCCCCCGTCTCCTTCGCAATGGCCACGATTTTTTCGAGATTCAGATAACTTTGCGCCACCGGGGGCGGCCCGAGCAGCACCGCCTCGTCGGCCTCTCGCACGAAGGGCCAGCCGGCGTCGGCCTCCGAATAGACCGCCACCGTGGCCACACCACGCGCCCGGCAGGTGCGGAGGATCCGGCGGGCGATCTCTCCGCGGTTTGCGATCAGAACCTTCCGAATCGTCACCGAGGTCCCTCCTTTCTGACTGAGCGCTCGTTATTTCGTTCGACGCGCGCCCCCCAAAATCCTGTCGACCGGAACCATGCCCTCCGCTTTCATTATACACGATTACCTCAATTTCGAGAATTTTGAAGGGAGAAGCGCAAAAGAATGAGCCCCGCCGTTGGGCTCATTCGATCCGCTCCAGGTTGCCGTTTTCGTCCATGCGGAACACTTTGGGCTCGACCGCTTCCCCGTCCTGCAAAAGGGCCATCTTGCGCGCGCGGTTCATGATCTGGATCAGCGTTTTGTAGTCGTCGTTCATGGCGTGAAAATCCGCGCGCATGCTGGAGAGCTCGCCGCGCAGCCGTTCGTTCTCTTCCCGCAGCTCGTTGAGGGCCGCCTCTTTCTCCTGCAGCTCCTTTTCGAGCTGCTTGACCCGTTTCTGCCATTCCTGCATCGCCTGCCGCTGCTGGCGCAGAAAGCGAATGACCGCATCGTACGAGATCGAATCCGCCGCGTCGCCTTCCTCCCGCTGCACACGGGAGGACCGCGATTTTTTGATCTGTTGCCGCTGCTGTTTGGCCAACTGGATGGCTTCCTCGTACTGCTTGCGCACCGTGTTGTTCCACCGAAATCCGCAGGCTGCCGGCGTTCGCCCTAAGCGCTGTGCCACTTCCTCGAAGGCTTTCAATTGGGTGCTGCCTTCCCGGATGTGGCGAAGCGTCACCTCGGCCAGCAGCAAGTCGTCGTCGGCCGTCCAGGCATCCTGTCTCGTCCCAGGCAACGAGATCCTCCTCCCGAAACGCCTATGGCGGTGCCTCTCGCACCACCCCTGTCCGTCTCTTCTCGCAAACTTCCCGTTTTTCTAGTATTGTTATGCCCGCGCCGGCGCAGATTATACAAGGAGGCCAACCGGTTCGGCCAGTCCGTCACGGAGTTTTCGTTTACACCCCTTTCGCCCTCTTGCTATAATGGACAACGTGAACCAACGGATGGCCAAACGCGACAAAGGAGGGACCGCGCATGGCACGGATGTACCGGGTGCTGGCCTTCTGGACGCTGGTGATCGGGCTCATGTTCGCCTGGGGTGAGCTGTGGGGCCCCGCCGTCCTGTTCTTTGCCCAGACGGCCGCGTTTCTCACGGTCAGCTACATGGGGCTGTCGGAGCGCGCCTATCTGCTCATCTTCTGGGGGTACATGATCCTCGCCTTCACCGGCATCCTGTACTGGGCGTTTTTCGAAATGGAACCCGGCCAGAACGAGCAGGCCCTGTCCGCCCTGCTGGCGGCACTGGAAAGAGGTGTTTAACCGACACCTCTTTTTTTCATGCCCGAAAGAAACGGCAGATCGTCCGGCGCGTCCCCCTTGGCCAGGAGCAAGACGCGAAACCGCTCGCCCATGCCCCCGCCGAGCACCAGATGGCGAATGGCGCGGTTTTGCCGCGCAGCGGGGCTGAAGGGATCGGTGCCGGGGTCCTCGAGATGCTTCAGAATGCCGCAAGCGAGAAGAAACGCGCCTTGCGTTCCGTACCACACGGGGCGCCAGCCGGCCTCGGCTCCCCATTCCATGATGTCGGAGAAATCGACGTCGGCGGTTAGATCCTGCTCTCCGGGGCGCGCCAAGACCTCCTCCGTCACCGCATGGCGGCAGTAGGCGCGCAGCGTCCCGCGCATCCGCTCGGGCGTGATCCGCTCCGTCGTCGTCCCCCCGTAGTCCATGAGCAGCCAGTACCCGCGCGTGACGCCTTCCCCCCACGCGCGAAGCGCCGCGCGCGCCGACGCATGCACCTCGACCCGCTGCCCCTCGGCCACGTCACGCCCCGCCGCGCGCAGCCGCGCGCGAATCCGCTCCCAATGGGCCAGCGCCTCCGCTTCCGTGCACGGACGCCACACCTCGACAAACCGCGCGCCGTCCCAGCCCACGTGCAGCTCCTCGACCGTTCCGCCGACCTGCCGCAGCACGCGCACCGGAAGGGCATCGAGCACTTCGTTGGCCACGAGCACGGCCTTCCCCTCGCGGCCGACAAGGTCGGCCACCGCGTCCCCCCACCGAACCCGCCCGCGATGGGACGCGAGCGCCTCGGCCTGGGCGCGGCGGAGGGCAGGACTCCGCTCTACGATGCCGTACAGCGCGTCGGCGTAGGCCTCGGGATGCTCCGCCTGCAGCGCGTCTAGGACGCTCTTGGCCAGGGCCCCGGTGCCGGCCCCGATTTCGATGAGCGGGGCCCCGCCCAGTGCATCGCGCATCGCTCGCAGCGCGTGGGCCAGGGCCTTCCCGAACACCGGATGGGCTGCCGGCGCGGTGTAAAAATCGCCGGTGCGGCCGATCTTCTCTCCGGCGCGCATGTAGTAGCCGTCCTGCGCGTCGTAGAGGCACGCCTCCATAAAGGCCGCAAAGGAAAGGGGCCCGCCCTCACGGATGCGGGCCGCCAATCGGGTCGCCAATTCGACATCCTTCACCCTTTTTCCTCTCCCGCCGACAAGATGTCTTGACCGAGCAGACAAGCTCCGCTAAAATTAACTTAGAGACACAATCCCCCACCCAACAAGAGAAGACCTCCCCCGGAACAACCTTCCCCATGGCGCGGAAGGTTGTTTTCTTTTTTGTGGCCTTACCGTTCGTCGTCCTCTAGCACGCGGTACTTGACGTCCTCATCAAAATGCCCGTGTTGCTTCGCCCAGTAGGCCAAAAGCAGGGCCGACGCCGTAAAACAAACCATCACGCCGAGCAGCACCCAGGCGGTCGTGGTCATCCCGGCGTCCACACCGATCCCTCCTCCGCGATAGGATGTACGGGTCACACAGGCAATCCGTTTCTCAGTGTGGACGGCCGGGCGACACGCTATACCGCTCAGCGCAAGATGCCCGTCACAAAGGGATTCGTGTCCTTTTCCGCGCCAACCGTCGTGCGCGGGCCGTGCCCGGGCCATACGACGGTCTCGTCGGGAAGGGCGAGGATCTTGTCCTGAAGGCTAGCCATCAGCGTCGCGTAATCGCCGCCGGGGAGGTCGGTGCGGCCAATGGACTGCGCAAACAACGTGTCGCCGCCGAAGAGGTGGCCGTCGACCAAAAAGGAACAGCTGCCCGGCGAGTGGCCCGGCGTGTGCAGGACGGTCAGGGTCATGCCGGCCAAGTGGAGGGTCTCGCCGTCCTCCAGCTCCCGTTCCGCCGGTCGGGCGGTCATCTCCCCGAACATCGGCCACAGGCCGGATCCGTTTTTCAGCGGGTCGCTCAGCCACGTCTGCTCAGCGGGGTGGATGTAGACGGGGGCGCCCGTCGCTTCGCGCACCTCCTCGAGGCCGCCCATGTGATCAAAGTGGGCATGGGTTAGGAGGATAGCCTCCACCGTGTAGGGCTTCACGGCGGCGATGAGCTCGTCGGGATACATGCCGGCATCCACCACGATGGCGCGCCGCTCGCGCTCGTTCACGAGCACGTAGCAGTTGGTCTGCAGCGGCCCGAGGACAAACGTCAGGATTTCCACGTCCCACGGCCTCCTTTTTTGAACCTTCCGGCGTCTTTTTCGGCATTGTCCGCGCGCTGCTCTTATTTTACACTAACGAGGAGGCCATTCAACCCAAACGCCCCTTGTGGCAGCAAAGGAGCCGATCGGATGAACCCGCTAGTCGACATCGCCGTTGCATTGCCCACCTGGTACGCCCTCTACCAGCGCTATGCCTTCGCCGCCGGCCCCTATAGCCCCTACATCGGTGCGGCACTGCCGGACCTGCTGGCGCGCCTCGACGGCGAGGCGCAAGGCCCACCCGGCAACCCGTTCAAGGACGCCGCTACGCCGGCCGTTGCCCCGGTCGGCATGCGCGATCGCCTGCCGGACTGGGATCCGTCGCCCTCTCGCCTCCTCATCGTCGACGTCCCGGCGGAGGAAGGCGTGGACGGGGCTTCGGCTTTGCTCGCGCAGCACACCTTTCCCGTTTTCGCGTGGCCCGGGCCCTTCGGCGATGACGCATCGCGCATCGCCTTGGCCCGTCGCCTCATCCCCGTCCTGGCGGCGGCCGCTTGCGTCCCCTGCCGGGGGTATGCCCTGCTCGTTGACCGCGGGCGCCTCAGCGCCGGACGCCCCCTGAGCGAAGACGATCTGCCGACGGAAGAGTGGCTCCGTCAGGCAGAGGTCGACACCGTGGCGGTGTGGGCCCGCGAGATGGCGGACGACCTGGCCGCCTACCTGCGCTATTTGGAGCGCTACGGCTTTTCGGTGATCCGCCGCGTCATCCCCCCTTCGGAGGAGGGGCGGGGATGAAATACGTGCGCGACGAGATCTGGAAACCCCAGGGCGATGCCCTTACCGCTTGCCATGCCCGTTGGTTGACGCTGGGGGCCTTTGTGCACCCCTCGCGCCGCCGCTTCTGGTACGTGCCGCGCAGGCGGGAGGTCGCCCTGTTCGTACAGCTCGCCCAACACGTCAGCGGTCGCCCCGATCCCCTCGTCGTCGACGTGGGGTGCGGCCTGGGTCTCATGAGCTACCTGCTGGCACAAGAAGGGTGCCGGGTCATCGCCCTCGATGCCTCCACGGCGGCCCTGGATGCGGCCCGGGCGCTGTATGGGGATCACCCGCGCATCACTTTTGTGCAGGGCGACGTCACCGAACTGGCGTCTCGCTGGGGGCAAGAAGCGGACGGCCTGTTCGTGTCGTGGGTGCCACCCTACGCCCGCTGGGGGCCAGCCCTGTTCGGGTCCGGCGTGCCCCTCGTCTACGTGGTTGGCGATCCCGAGGCCACGGGGTCCGCGTTGGCCGAGGAGATGGGCCGGTACGTTCGCGTGTTGTCCTATCCCACACCCGCTTGGCATGAGGTGCTGGGCTGGCTGGCCCTCCTCGCGCGCGGCGAGCGGCCCGACCCGGCAACGACGCTGACGGCGTCAAACCGGCACCAGGTGTTCCTGCGCGCCGATCGGGCGGCACCGCCGTCCCTTGACCTCCCGTCGGCCCCCCCCTACCCGTGGGAAGCGGAGCTGGACGCCCTTGGTCTTGTGCCCGGCACGCCAACGAAAGACGGCGTCATCTGGCCGTTTTGACGGTCGACTGCGTCACAGCAAATCGGCCGCCAATTGGGCCAGCGTGGAACGCTCGCCCTTTTCGAAACGGATGTGCCCGCTGATGGGCTGCGCCTTGAACCGTTCGACGACATGGGTGAGGCCGTTGCTGTAGGCGTCGAGGTAGGGGTGGTCGATCTGCTGGGGGTCCCCCATCAGCACGATCTTGCTCCCCTCCCCCACCCGCGTCAGGATGGTCTTCACCTCGTGGCGCGTGAGGTTCTGCGCTTCATCGATGAGGATGAACTGGTTGGCGATGTTGCGCCCGCGAATGTACGTCAGCGCCTCCACCTGGATGCTGCCCATCCCGTCCAGGATGCGATCCAGGTCGCGGCGCTGTTTTGTGTTGAACAAATATTCCAAATTATCGTAAATCGGTTGCATCCACGGGCGCAGTTTTTCCTCTTTTTCCCCCGGCAAATACCCGATGTCCCGGCCAAGCGGCACGACGGGGCGGGCGACGAGGAGCCGCTGGTAGCGCCGCTCTTCCTCCACCTTGTGCAAGGCGGCGGCCAGTGCAAGCAACGTCTTTCCGGTGCCGGCTTTTCCGGTCAGGGTGACCAAGGGAACCTCGTCGTCGAGCAGCAGGGAAAGGGCCATCCGTTGCTGCACGTTGCGGGGCCGGATCCCCCATACCGGCTCCTGGATGGAAGGCAGCAGCCGCGCCCAATCGCAATCGGCGGAAACGCGCACCACGGCCGATGCGGAGCCGCCGGTAAGGTCGCGAAGGATGAGGAACTGATTGGGGTACATCTCCGTGCTCGATGCGGCGAGATGCGCGATGGGCACCTTGCCGTGCTGGTACAGAACGTCGATCACGTCCGGTTCCACGTGCACCGTGGCATACCCGGCGTACAAGGCGTCGGGGTGAACCGCCCGGTCTGAACGGTAATCTTCCGCGCGCAAGCCCAGCGCATCCGCCTTCACCCGGACCAAGGCGTCCTTGCTGACCAGAATGACCGGGCGCGCCGGATCGTGCTTGGCTGCCTCTTCCTGGAGGTTGAGGGCGACGGACAAGATGCGGTTGTCGTTCGTCACCTCCAAGAAAATGTCCTGCAGCTTGCCAAAGGACCGGTGGTTCAGTTCGACGCGCAACCGCCCGCCGGTTTCGAGGGGCACGCCGCTGTGCAACGGACCGCGGGCGCGCAGGCTGTCGATGAGGCGGGACACCGTTCGCGCGTTGCGGCCGAGCTCGTCCATGAGCCGCTTTTTGGCGTCCACTTCCTCCAACACGACAGCCGGAATCACCACCTCGTTCTCTTCAAACGCGAAGATGGCCCGCGGATCGTGCAGCAGGACGCTGGTATCGAGCACGTAGATTTTCAATCCTCTCGCCCCCTACTGAAACAAATGGTCAACACAAGTGGTCAACCCTATCCCCATCCACTTTCTCATACAGCATATGCCGATCGATCCGGCTTGGATTGGTTCCCCCGGCGTTTTCGTGCGGCATTTCCCGATACATGTTCGAATCCCCTTTGACCCATACTAACAACCAGAAAGGACTCCGCTGGAAAGGACGATCCTCGATGCGAAACCTGCTCGTCATTGCCCTGTTGGTCGCCGCCCTCGCCGGTTGCCGTCCGGCCAACGAACCGCCCGCCAACGAAGCGGCCCCGCCCCAAGCGCCCAACGAAGACGTCCGCGTGCGCCAAACGCAGCCGGCAGCGCCGAAAAACCAAAGCGCGCAGGCCACGGCCGAACGGCTGGTGCGCCTGGCGGTGAAGGTACCCGGCGTTCAGGACGCCACCGCCGTGGTGGCCGGCAAGTATGCCGTCGTGGGGATCGACGTGAACGCCACGCTGGACCGCTCCCGGGTGGGCACCATTAAATATGCCGTGGCCGAAGCGCTGCGAGAAGACCCCCAAGGGACCAACGCCATTGTGACGGCCGATCCGGACATCGTGCAGCGGCTGCGCGAGATGGCGGCCGACATCCGTCAGGGGCGGCCCATCGGCGGCGTTGCCGAGGAGTTGGCCGACATCGTCGGCCGAATCATTCCCCAGCCGACACGGGAAGCGGAGCGGCGCGAACGGCCGGCGGATCGCGATACGCAGGAACGGATCAACCAAACCCCGGAACCGAAACAGCCCGGTCGCTGATGCCCAACACAAGCGCACTGTGGGCAAACGCAAAAAGCCCAGTCGGCCATTGCGCCGACTAGGCTTTTTTCATCGCCTCCAGCACCTGCTGGTCCAATTTGGCCGCCGCCTGCGGGTTGTACGTCTTCTCGTACCGGGGCTCGACGGCGATCTTCGCCCCGTAGAACATGACGTCGCGAACCTCGGAAACGGCCACCTCCACCAGCGCCAGCTTGAGCGGCACCCCGTCCATCGTCTCTTGCACAATGCGCGCCTCGCCGGAGATGGACAGGATCGACTCCTGGGCAAACACGGCAAGGGCCACCCGGCTGTTCTTTCGCACGTTCTCGACGATCCGCGAGCGGTTGGCCACGGCAAAGCGCACGCGGCGCTCATCCGGCGCATGCACCCACGAGATGGCGCTGACGTTTGGCGCGCCCGTTTCGTCCACCGTCGCCAAGAGCACGAGCCGCTCCTTGGCGAGCAGCGCCACGAGCTCCGGTGTCAACGTCGTCGAAAGCGGTTCGGTCATGCGCGCCCCCTCCTCCCGTGTGCGGTTTCCTTTAGTTTACCACAGTTGGCCCCGCCGCTGTCCACAGGGCAACGGTGTCCCCTGTCCTCACGGCTTTTGCGCCGCCGTCACCCGGTTCCCGGCCAATTCGGCCTGGAGGATATGGCTGACGCGATCAAGGGTGTCGCGCGGAATGATGGTGAAGCCGGATCCGGGGTCCCAATACAAACCGTCCAGGGTGAGGCTGAGGATATCCTCGTCCTTCACGCTGCGGAAGGTCCATGCCAGCGCCTTCATCTGCGACGGCGTCAGGTCGGTGCGGATGTGTTCGCCCGCCACATCGAGAAGCTCGCCGAGGGCCGTCAACACACCCATCGATTGGGCCTTCTCCGCCAGCGCGCGCAACACCTTCTGCTGGCGTTCGTTGCGCTCGAAGTCATTGGAGTAGTACCGCCACCCGCGGTCGTCCAGGCGATGGCGAACGTAACCGAGCGTCTCCTCGCCGTCGAGGTGCTGAAACCCCTTCTTCAGGTTGATGCGCGTCCCGTCTGTCGGGTCGTGGTAAACAAGGTCGCGCTCCACCTCGATGTCAATCCCGCCGAGGGCATCAACGGTTTTCACGAAACCCTCAAAGTCGATCAGCACATAATAGTCGATCGGGATGTCCAGGAGCCGGCCGAAGGTTTCCTTGGCTACCGTCGGGCCGTCCACTTCGGGCACTTTGCCACGCTGCAGGTCCCGTTCCTTCTTCCATTCGCCGTAGGCGAAGGCGTAGTTGGCTTTGTGTGGCGCGCGCAGGCCCGGAATTTTCACTTTGGTGTCTCGCGGAATCGACACGAGCGTCACCTTGCGCAGCTTCGGATTGACCACGCCGACGATGATGACATCCGTGTTGAGCGATCCCGTCTCGGCGCGGGTATCCTTCCCCAGCACCAACACGGCAAAGGGCTTTTCGGTGATGCTGTCGTCCAGCGGCACGCGATCCACGGACGTCCCCGGATGAGACGGGCGCGTCATCTTTTGGAGCGTATGTTCCACTTTCCAATACAAGTACCCGGCATAGGCTCCGATGGAAAGGATGACCATAAGGACGAACGAGAGGAGCATCTTTGGCCATTTCCGGCGCCGCTTTCGGCGTGACGTCGCCTGGACGGGCTGAGCGGCCACCGCCATACGCCTTCACCTCCGATTGCCGATCTCCGCACGCCGTTTCCCTCGCAACCGGGATGTCCGCACCCGAGGAAACCCGTATCCTCACGCAAAGGAGGGGGGTTTTGTGCAACGCGCCGACGATGTCCGCGAACTGCTCAACGCCCTCAATGCCCTTGCGGATCGGCTCGAGGCAGTAGAAGCCCTGGACAACCGCCTGGAGCGCTTGGCGCTCGCGGCCGAACGCGTTCGGCTCGGCGAAGTGCTGCTCAACTATACGCGGCCGCGGCGCATTTTTTGGCTGCATTTTCTAGGCGGGCTTTCCCGCGGACTGGGCCTAACCGTGGGCACCGCCATCGTCATCGGCGTTGCCGGCTATCTGCTCAGCCAATTCGTCAACGTGCCCCTCGTCGGGGAAAAAGTGGCCCACATCCTCGAGTGGGTCGAGTACTACCGCGCCCAGGATCATGCGCCCTTTTCTCGCTAGCCGGCCTGCGTGGTATACTGGGGTCGGCGCCGTATGCGCGCGGCCAAGAATTCGCGGCATGAAAGGAGCGACCGCGGATGCGCGTCACGTGTTTCTTGTGCGAGCGCGTGGAGGAGATCGACGACAACAGCTTGCTGGCCAAGCGGATTCGCCACCGTCCCCTCACCCCATACCTCTGCCCCGCCTGTCACGACCGCATTGCCCAAAAAACGCTGGCCCGTCGCCGCCAATCCCAAGGGGGATCGAAATCAACCCCCCGCGGGCAAGAGCGGAGCTGACGGCTTGAAAGACCGCGCGCCAGCCGGAAAAGGGCCCGTCGACCGGGACGGGTTTAGGCGTTGGGCGGCTTTTCCCGTTCCGTCACGTCGCGCAGGAGCTGTTCCACCGCGTCGCGGTCAAACATCTGCAGCCCCGTCTTGCCACCGGCGACGAAGCGCACCGTGTACATCGTCGCGTCGACGGCAACCTCCAGCCGTTCGACGCCGTGGTCCCGGCGCAACAGGTCTTCAAAAAACTCTCGCGTCTCGGCCGCAGCGCGGTCGTGGGGCCGGGCGTCGGCCAACACTTTGCTCTGCAACCAGTTGAAGAGGGCGTCCACGCGGTTCATGTGGTCTCCTCCCGTTTGCGCCGCGCCGCCGCGCGCCGCCGGATCTGCACGACCACAAGCAGGGCCACGCCCACCAGAAGAGCGGGGACGATGGGCAACCCGAGGGCATACAGAACCGTCAGCGGCACGCAGCCGATCGCCAGCAAGAGGTACACGATCGCCGTCTTGAGGAGCGGCAGTTTGCGCGCAAAGCCCAGGTTGTAGAGGATGACGGTCAACACGAAGATGACCGCGTAGGCGTGATCGCGCACAAACGCCACAGCGGCCTCCCACGCCGCGCTTCCCACCGCACGTTCACTCCTTTTCCGCGAGCCACGCGCGCAACAGCGCGATCTCTTCGGCGTATTCCCGTTCGTCCTCCACCGGCGTCTCCAACACCGCCGGCAAATGGGCGAGGGGATCGGCAAGCAATAGCCGTTTCAGCGCGTCGGCGCCGATTTCTCCCCGGCCAATTTTTTCGTGCCGGTCCTTGCGGCTGCCAAAGGGCGCCTTGCTGTCGTTGACGTGGAGGACGACCACGTGGTCGAGGTAGCCGGTCTCCTCCATGGCCCGCACCAGCTCGTCCACCGTGTCCCCATTCCAGAGCCCCGCGGCAAAGGCATGGCACGTGTCGAAACAAAAGCCGACGCGCTCGGGATGCCGCGTGGCCGCGCGCACCTCCAAAAGCGTCTCGAAGGTCTGCCCCAACTCCGATCCTTGCCCCGCCGTGTTCTCCAAGAGCAGCTTGGTCGGGCCGTTGTAAAGCTCGAAGATGGCGTCAATCGCCTCCACCATTCGCCGCAGGCCGAAGGCTTCGCCCCGGCCGACATGCTTGCCACAGTGCACGACGGCCCCAACGGCGCCATACGCCTCGGCAATGCGCAGGTCTTCGGCGATGGAGCGCACGGTGACCTGCCACAATTCGTCGTCCGGCGTCGACAGGTTGGTCACATAGGGCGTATGGGCGACGAGCACCATGCCGTGCTCGCGGCAGTACGCCACGCCCTCCTCTGCATCGCGCGGGTCAATCTTCTTGCTGCGCAGCCCGCGCGGATTTTTCGTAAAGATTTGAAAGGCGTCTGCCCCCAGGGCTCGCGCGTTTTTTGCCGCTTGGGCAAAGCCCTTGGCGACGCTGACATGGCACCCGATCTTCACGTCCTCACCTCAACTGCCGTTCCTTCGGTTTCGGACCCGTTTGGGCCCTCGTTCGGTGCAAGACGGCACCGCTTTGTTGCACATCTTCTATTAATGTAGCGTGTTCGACAGCCATCCGACAAGAGAAAACCGAAATGAGCTTTTTTCGCTGTGCCTGTATCTCGGCCTGATCTGCATCAGGCCATCTTCAGTTT